>JASHVN010000649.1 GCA_030044555.1 Xanthobacteraceae bacterium
AGCAGCGGAATCTTGTGCCGCGCCGCGGTCCACAACGCGCCGGGCGCGTACATCAAGTCGCCGTCGGACTGGATGGACACCGAGAAGCGGCCCTCGTCGCGGTTGGCAAGCGCGCCGCCGACCGAAGCCGGCGCGCCCCAGCCGACGCCGTAGCCGCCCGACGTGCCGGTATATTGATAGGCCTTGTCCATCGGCCATAGCCGCGTCGGCCAGCCGCTGACGTTGCCCGATGACGGCACCAGCGACCAATCGAGATCCTTGATCTGGCCGTAGATTTCCATGCACAGCCGCGCGGTGGAGATCGGGCTCGCATCCCAGGCGATGGCCGCGAGCTGCTTGGTATTCTCGCGCGCTTTCTCGTGAGCCTCTTTGATGCCTTGGCCGCGCTTGGCGATTGCGTCCTTGCGGCTGTCGGGAATCTCGCCCTTGAGCGCTTCGATCAGCGCCGGCAGCGTCGCCTCGACATCGCCGGCGATCGGAACGTCGACGCTCTGGAAGCGCTGATAGTCCTGATAGTTGGACTTGGTGATCAGCTGCTGCGTGCTGATGCTGATCAGCTTGGTTCCCGGCTTGGTGCGCGGGGACATGCTTCCCCAGCCGTCATCGTTGTTGTCGGTGAACTTGTTCACCGTCGCCCAGTAATCGGTCAGTTCGAGACCGAGGATCACGTCGGCCCGCGGGATCACGGTTGCGGGCCGGCCGAGGTAATGCGTCGTCGGAAAATTGAGCCGCGAGCGCTGGCGCACCACCGGGGCCTGCAGCAACTCGGCGAGCTGCACGAGCAGGTTCATGCCCCGCTGGGTAACGACCGCACGATCGACGACGATCACCGGACTTTCGGCATTGGCCAGAAGCCGCGCAGCCTCGCGCACCGCGCCCAATTCGCCGGCCGGCGGCGCCGTCGGAACGAATTTGGGAATATAGAGCGCCTGTCCGTAATCGCGGACCGGCTCCTGCGCGAGCCCGTCATCGAGCGAAATGACGACCGGGCCGCACGGCGGCGTGGTCGCAATCTGATAGGCGCGCACGAACGTTTGGGCGAACGCCTGGGCCGAGACCGGCGTGTCGTCCCATTTCGTGTAATCGCGCACGATCGCGTTGATGTCCTGCGCCGAATGGAAGGTCGGCACGCCGGGCGGCCGATGGGCGGCATCGAGATCGTTGCCGGCGATCACGATCACCGGCGCGTTGTCGCAAAACGCGTTGTAGATGTTCATCGTCGCGTGCATCAGACCGACGGTGCCGTGGCACGTCGTCAAGAGCGGCTTGTTGGCGATCTTGTAGTAGCCGTGAGCGATGCCCACACCGACTTCCTCATGGGTGCAGGTGAGGAATTCCGGCATCGTGTTCTTGCCGTAATCGATCAGCGATTCATGCAGCGCGCGGTAGCTCGAAGCCGGATTGGACGGCAGGTATTTGATGTCGAGCGATTTGATGACGTCGACCATGAAGTCCGACGTCGGCCGCTTATGCTCAGTGGAATACGGCGCGATATTCGGCACATCGGTCTCGGCCGATGCAACGTGCTCGTTTGGCGGCAGCGCCGAAGGCAGGCGCGGCGGCGTTGGCGCGGTGTCGGGCGCCCCCTTGGCGGCATTGACGCCGCCGGCAGCGCCGGCGCCAGCGACGGCTGCCGCAGCGAGAAATTTGCGGCGATCGAGTTTGGGACTTGATTGTTTTTTCGGCATCTTCATCTCCCGCGGCATCTTCGTTCTAGCCTGGCGGCCGATCGAGCACGGCCGCTACGGCGCCCTTGCCGCTAAGTACCATGCCGCCATTGCCGTTTACAGGGCATGCCACGCGCGCGCGGCCCGCA
This sequence comes from Xanthobacteraceae bacterium, assembly GCA_030044555.1. Lineage (GTDB taxonomy): Bacteria > Pseudomonadota > Alphaproteobacteria > Rhizobiales > Xanthobacteraceae > BOG-931. The sequence continues at coordinate 1,817 of JASHVN010000649.1, forward strand.
GGCCGCGCATGGGTTTCCGCAAAAAAACCCTGTTCCCGGATTCTCGCTGATCGCAGCGTCAACCGCTGGCGGAATCGCTGTTGAACGTTAATGCGTCCAGGCGCCGCGCCGATTGGCGGCGAAATTGTCCGAGTACGAGATGCGCGCGCGCTTGACCTGCTGGCTGTCGAACACCAGGTAGGCGATGCCCTCGCGCTCGCAATAGGCGATGGCGTCTTCCTTGCTGTCGAAGAAAAGCCGCAGCTGCTGCTTCATGTCGCCGGAACTGGTCCAGCCCATGAGCGGTTCGACCGTGGGCGGCTGTTCGGGCTCGTAGTCGAGGACCCACTCCTTGGTCTTGGCGGTGCCGGACTGCATCGCCGTGCGCGCCGGTTTATAGATGCGTGCGGTCATGAGTCACTCATGTTGCTGAGGCAGTCGGGATAAAGCGGCAGTTCGCAAGGCGCCTATTCACAGTCTTAGTCTGAATTGAAGTTCAGTCGGATCAAGAACTTAGGTGGTCGGGGCAGCAGGATTTGAACCTGCGACCTGCAGTACCCAAAACTGCCGCGCTACCAGGCTGCGCTATACCCCGCCCGGTCGCCGGTCTGGATACAGGTTTCGTCCGCGCCCAGCAAGGCGCGGCTACCTGCCGCCGCTCAGCCACCGCCGAAGAATGAGCCGGTGACCCGGTCGCCCACCGCGATGCCGAGCTTGTCAGCGGTGCCGGCGATCACTTCGAGCACCCCCCGCACCGGATATTCCGACGGGATGAGCGCGTCCGACATTGGCTTGGCATTCTCGACAATATGCAGAATGCGGCCGTCGCCGGAGATAAAGATCATATCCAGGGGAATGTAGGTGTTGTGCATCCAGAACGACACCGGCTGATCTCGCTTGAAGTCGAACAGCATGCCCTGCCCTTCGGGCAGCTGCTTGACGAACATGAGGCCGCGCTCGCGCTCGGCATCGTTGGTCGCAAGCGCGACATTGAAGGCGTGCACGCCGGTCTTGGAGACGATCTCGATGGTCGCTTTGCCGCCGGCATAAGCAGGCGCCAACACGATCGGTGTCAAGGCCATGAGTGCAGCGCAGCAAATAACCGCCAGGGCCAGACGACGCCTCGCCAGACTGCATAGCGATAAAAGGTGAGATAGCGATAGTAGGTGGGATGGCGATGGAAGGTGAGATAGTCGCGATGGAAGGCGAGCGGTGAGCGCCGCTAGTGCGACGCTGGACCGAGCGAACCGCCTTCTGGGCGTACCTCTGCTGCCATCATCCCCTTGGGACCGGGACCAAAGCGCACCAGGACGAATTGGCCTGGCCGCAACTCGGTCATGCCGAACCGCCGCAGCGTTTCCATGTGCACGAAAATATCCGGCGTGCCCTCGCCGCGCGTGAGGAAGCCGAAACCACGAAGCCTGTTGAACCATTTGACCTGTGCCCGTTCGAGACTGCTCGTCGGGACCACAGTAACATGGGTTCGCGCCGGCGGCATCTGCGCCGGATGAACCGCCGTCGATTCGTCCATGGAGAGAATGCGAAACGCTTGCAAGCCTTTCGGCCGCACCAGGATTTCGCAAATCACCCGGGCGCCTTCGTAGGCGGTCTGATAACCGTCACGGCGCAGGCAGGTCACGTGTAAGAGCACGTCTCCCATGCCGTTGTCCGGAACGATGAAGCCGTATCCCTTGGCAACATCGAACCATTTGATCACGCCGGAGATTTCAACGACTTGCGCCGCCGTCTCGTTGACGAGATCAAGGTCTGGCCGCAGTCCCGCGACCGTGGATTTTGTTTCAAAAGTGTCCGACGCCATGACGCAGTAGCCGCCGCCGCTCTCTGCTAGCGCCCCGTGCGAGCGCTTCACGAATCTGTCGAATCGGAGCTTAACACTCGCCACTCAGCGCGAAAGGGCAAAAATGCAACACTGTCCTAAAAGCGTACATATCCTGTGAACATCGGTGGATTTGATCGGCCAATTCGTCGCGTTCAATGGACGATGAAGGGTTCAAGCACCGTTCCGATGTCGCCACGCACAACCAAATCGGCCAATTCATCGAATTCGGTCGCTTCCCGATTGATGATAATGAGTCGCGCGCCATTGCGTTTGGCCATCAAAGGGAATCCGGCGGCGGGCCAAACCACCAGCGAAGAGCCGATGGCCATGAAGAGATTGCAGGACAGCGTAAGCTCTTGCGCTCGCTGCATCGCAGCGTCGGGCATCGATTGACCGAACGATACGGTCGCGCTCTTGATAAAGCCGCCGCAATCGGGGCAGTCGGGAGCGCAGCCATTGGCCGCGTCCATGCGCGCGCGCACCCAGGACAATTCGTAGCGACTACCGCAATCCAGGCAGGCGGCGTAGGTCGTATTGCCGTGCAGCTCGACGACGTGTTGCGGCGCGATGCCCGAGGCTTGATGCAGATTGTCGATATTCTGCGTGACGACACCGGGCACCTTGCCGGCACGGTA
>JASHVN010000650.1 GCA_030044555.1 Xanthobacteraceae bacterium
GAGCAGCGAATCGTCGATGCGGGCGTTGCGCAGATCGCCCTTGCCGGAAAGCGTCACGGTGACGAGCCCGCCGCCGGCCGCGCCTTCGACCTGGATCTGGTCGAGTTCGGCCTGCATCGCTTCCATTTTCGATTTGAATTCGGCGGCTTGTTTCATCAGGCCCATGAAATCAGGCATTGGAATACTCGCGTGGGTTAACGTTCTTCATCATCGGCGGCGTCGCCGTCGCTCTGCGCCGTCAACGGCATGTCCTCGGCGTTGGTTGCAGGGACGCCAGGCGGCGGCCGAACGCTGACGATCTCGGCGCCGGGGAAGCGGTCAAGCACGGCCTGCACCAGCGGATCGGCGCGTACGCCGTCTTTCAGCTCGGCCTTTTTCGCTTCCGCCTGCGCCCGCAGCGTGGGCGCGCCCGGTTCGGCGGACACCACAACCATCCAGCGGCGTCCGGTCCAGTCGGCGAGTTTCTTCGACAGGTCCCCGACCAGCGTTCGGGGCGCGCTGGCTTCGAGCGCGATCTCGAGTTTGCCGTCCTCGAGGCGGACCAGCCGTACGTCGCGTTCAAGCGCGCTTTTCATGCCGACGTCGCGCTTTTCCCCCGCGAGCGCGACCAGCTCTTCGAAGCTCGCGATCGCGCGTGTCGGAAGGCTCTCCTCAACGGCGCGCGGCTCGTTCATCGGCGCTGGCGCCGGTGCCGACGCAAGCGCGGCGCGCGGTGCGCCGCGCGGCTCCACGCGCGACGACGACTGGGCGCGCACGGGCGCCTCGGTGCGAACCGGCGCCGGCGCCGTACTCTCGGCGCCATTGCCGCGTGCCGCATCGCCGAGCGAGCGGATGACCTCGTCGGGCGTCGGCAGATCGGCCGCATAGGCGATGCGAACCAGAACCATTTCGGCCGCCGCCAACGGCCGGCCGGACTCCTGGACTTCGCTGATGCCCTTGAGCAGCATCTGCCAGGCGCGCGCCAGCACCCGCATGGACAGCTTGGTCGCAAAGTCGCGGCCGCGCGTGCGTTCGGTCTCGGTGAGCGAAACGTCATCGCCGATGGCGGGCACGATTTTCAGCCGGGTGACGAAATGGGTGAACTCGGCGAGATCGCCCAAGATCATCGCCGGATCGGCGCCGGTGTCGTACTGGTCGCGCAGCTCATTGAGCGCGCGGGCCACGTCGGCGCGCATCAGCGCCTCGAACAGATCGATCACACGGGTGCGGTCGGCGAGGCCCAGCATGCCGCGCACGTCCTCGGCGCGCACCGGCCCGGCGGCATGCGCGATGGCCTGATCGAACAGCGACAGCGAATCGCGCACCGAGCCTTCGGCGGCGCGCGCGATCAGCGCCAGCGCCTCGGGCTCGACCGAGATGTTTTCCTGCTCCGCGATGCCTTGCAGATGCTTCACCAGCAGCGCCGCATCCACCCGCCGCAGATCGAAACGCTGGCAGCGCGACAGCACCGTGATCGGCACCTTGCGGATCTCGGTGGTGGCGAACACGAACTTGGCGTGTGGCGGCGGCTCTTCCAGCGTCTTAAGGAGCGCGTTGAACGCGGCGCCGGAGAGCATGTGCACTTCGTCGAGGATATAGACCTTGTAGCGCGCCGAGACCGGCGCGTAGCGGACGGCGTCGTTGATCGCGCGCACGTCGTCGACGCTGTTGTGCGAGGCCGCGTCCATCTCGATCACGTCGAGATGCCGGCTCTCCATGATCGCCTGGCAGTGCACGCCGAGCACCGGCATGGTCACCGTCGGGCCGGTGATCGAGCCGTCCGGCAGCTCGTAATTGAGCGCGCGGGCGAGAATGCGCGCGGTCGTCGTCTTGCCGACGCCGCGCACGCCGGTGAGCACCCAGGCCTGCGGAATGCGCCCGCTCTCGAACGCGTTCGAGATCGTGCGCACCATGGCGTCCTGTCCGATCAGATCGGCAAAGGTCGACGGCCGGTACTTGCGCGCGAGCACACGATAGGCGGCGGATGGCGTGGTGGCGTCGTTCATGATCGCATTTTACATCGGCGAATTTCAGTTGGCCTCATCCTTAAAGAGCGAGGCCGCGAAACGGCCGGGCCGCGAAGGATGGTGGCTCACCATCACCCTTCGAGGCTCGCTTCGCTCGCACCTCAGGGTGAGGCGAAAGAGCTTCGTCGAAGGCGGATAAGGTGGGAGGCTGACGAGCGACCCGAACCGCGCTCGTTAGGGCTGCTTCCTTCCGGACCTGACCCGGTTGGCGAGTGGCTCGCCCACCGCCAACCTCCCGGCCCCTATATCGGCTCCGGCCGGGGCGAAAGCAAGCCGCTTCCCCTTCCTGGCGGCGCGTGCGATGCGAAGGGCTAGAGCGGGACAGGTTCTCTTTGAATTGTCAGTCCGCTCTAGCTTATTGTTGGAGCATGATCTTTTCCGAAAACCGGCATCCACTTTTCGGGATCATGCTCTAAATGTCCGGAACCGGCTGGTCCCTGCACCCGCAATTGCGCGCCGATACGGCTTTCGTGGGCGATCTCGCGCTGTCGCGGCTGCTCGCCATGAACGACGCCAATTTCCCCTGGCTCATTCTGGTGCCGCGGCGCGCGGGGGTGAGCGAGATATTCGAGCTGGGCGCCGAGCAGGCGGTCTTGGGCAACGAGGTGTCGCTGGCTTCACGCGTGCTCAAAGACGTCACGCAATGCGACAAGCTGAATGTGGCCGCGATCGGCAACGTCGTGCCGCAACTGCATGTCCACATTGTCGCGCGCCGCAAGGACGATGCGCTGTGGCCGAAGCCGGTCTGGGGCGCGGCGCCGCCTCGCGCCTACGATGCCACCGCGCTGGACCGCTTCGTCAGTGCGATCCGCGAGCGCCTGCGGAGCGCGGCATCATCATAATTTCCGGCCTGCTTGCCCATTCACCGTCATCCTGAAGCGGCCCTCGAAGGATGCGGCCCGAGCACCTCGGCCGTCGCCCCAGCGAAATCGGCTTCTGCCGATTTCGAATTCAACTTGTCCAAGTCGGCTATAGCCGACTTGGTTGGCTCGCTCCGCTCGCACCTCAGGGTGACGGAGATGAGTCAGCGACTCCGACTGCGCCGCGGTCTCACCGCGCTGCGCTTGCTGACTTTCTTAGCCGCCGCAGCGATCTTGGATCGCGCTGGCTTCTTTCGCGCTGCCGCAGATTTTTTCCCTGCCGGCGCACTTTTAGCCGGCCGCAAGCCGCCGACGGCGTTCTTGATCTTGCCGCGGGTCAGTTGCCAGCCTTTCCAGTTGAGGTCGAAGACGATGCCGTTCGGGTCCTTGAACTTGCGCTCGAACCCCTCGTCCTCGGGCGCGCCGAGATCGTAGAAGAACTCAGCTCCGGCCGCCTCGACCTTCTCCTGCTGCGCCGGCAGGTCGTCGCACTGGAAGCCGAAATGATGGATGCCGACCCACCCCTTGGGCACGCCGGAGCCGACCTCGCTCTTGTACTGCAGCAGCGCCAGATTGACCTCGCCGTCGCTCATGTAACAGTTCCAGGCGGTCGCGCCCTCGCGGATCGGCGTGCGCTTGAGCCCGAACGCCTTCTCGTAGAAATCGGCGGTGGCCTTGATGTCCTTGACGCAAAGCGCGATGTGGCGAATGCGGGCTGCCATGGCGGATTCTCCCTGAGGTCGCGTGCTGGATGGCAGTTTGTCAGGTTCGGCGGGCGAGGGATAGCGCGTGCGGGGTGGAAGCGTGGCGAAATCCTTGGAACGATCGCTGCCCCAGCTTCGCCGGGCTTCACTCGGGGCATTTATACCTGAATATGTGCGTATGCTTCCTCGAAGCGCGCCTTGAACCAGACCCATTTTCCTCGGCGGTGCGGATCGTGCGCGAGCTCTGCTATGGCGGCATCAATCGTGGCTAGGTGAGCGCGCTTCCATCGTTTCGCACGCTCGATATCAATTGGCCCGTTCGACGAATGATGAATCATCTCAGCGAAGTAATTGAGGTGCCATCTTCCATCTATGTCTGTCAGAAGAAAGGTGCGGTCGGCTTCCGGTATGCCATCCAGTCTCTCAACGATGCGCTCTGACACCAGGACCCTCGGATAGACAGCCTCGCTCTTCTCAATCCGGTTGGCTTCGACCATGGCCTCGCCAAAGACGACGCCCTTATCGTGGTGTAATTGCCCGAAGGTGAAGCCGCCGCGTACAAGAATGCCGATCCGGAGACCCAATTCGGCAACGCCGCTGAGCATGCGAATTGCATCCTGACACATGAACTTGGCCCAATGAGCTTCGAAACGCAGGTGTTTCGGAACGTCGTGTGGGACTGATGTTTCGTTGCCGAGGGACGGGTAACTGACGACAATATTATCAGAAAAAGTCGTCACCTCAGGAGTGATCCGGATACGATAGCTTCCGTCCTCTTGCGGACTCCCACCAATATCCTGCTCAGACTCAATTTGCGCAATTGAGATGAGCAGATCAAGAAACGGGTACAGCCGCTCTTTCGGCCATCGGGTCGCGTCCGATGTTCCGAGAAAATCGAAGAACAGCGTAAACCGGTCAAACAACGGAAGATCGTCGTTGTTCATCCCTGATCGTCCCTGCGACTCACCCCGTCTAAGCTTGCTAGCCAAGCCCGGCCCTAGCAAAGTAAAAACTTGCAGGCGGTGACAGCCTCGCTCGTCTTGCTTGGCGGGCACGTATTATTGCGGCTTAGGAGGAAAACGATGGTCGATCGAGGCAAGGCCGAAAAGGCCGAAAACGGCGCTGCGGCGCGGCTGCGGCAGCATTATCCGACCATCGAGGATTTGCGCGCCCGGGCGCGGCGGCGGGTGCCGCGGTTCGGCTTTGATTTCGTCGATGGGGGCGCCAATGAGGAATATTGCGTCGATCGCAACATTTCGGCGTTCCAGGCGATCGAGCTGCTGCCGCACTACTGCGTCGACGGGAAGGTGACGACCGGCACCGAATTATTCGGCAAAAATACGCAGCGCCGATCGGCGTCGCGCCGATGGGCTCGGCCGGCCTGATCTGGCCGGGCGCGGAGAAACTGTTCGCCGCCGAGGCGCAGCGCCGCCGCATCCCCTACGTGCTGGCGACGCCCGGCAATGCCTCGATCGAGGAGATCGCCGCGATCGCGCCGGACGTGTTCTGGTTTCAGCTCTACCGCTTTCCCGACAACGACCACGCCATCACGTTTGACCTGGTGCGCCGCGCCGACGAAGCCGGCGCGCACGTGCTGGTGCCGACGGTCGACTCGGCCGGCAAGTCGAAGCGCCCGCGCGACATCAAGAACGGCTGCCGCGTGCCGTTCCCGATCAACCCGTGGACCACCTATCAGGTGCTGACCTCGCCGGCCTGGACCCTGCAGCTTTTGCGCAACGGCATGCCGATCACCGCGAACCTCGTGCCCTATGCCGAGAAGGCGAGCCAGAATTCGACCGCCGAAGTGATGCAGGTGCGCTCGGGCGGCAGTCACACCTGGGAGGAATTAAAGCGCCTGCGCGATCGCTGGAAACGGCCGTTCGTGGTCAAGGGCATTTTGCATCCGCAGGATGCCGAGCGGGCGGTGGCGCTGGGCGCTGACGGCATCTGGGTGTCCAATCACGGCGGCCGGCATTTCGACGGTGCGCCGGCGTCGGTCGACGTGCTGCCGGCGATCGTGTCGGCGGTCGGCTCGCGCACGACGGTGATGATCGATTCCGGTATCCGCGGCGGCCTCGACGTGGTGCGCGCGCTCGCGCTCGGCGCCAAGTTCTGTTTCACCGGGCGTTGCTTCGCCTATGGGCTCGGCGCCCTCGGCCCGGCCGGTGCGCCGCACGTGGCCGATTTGTTTCTCGACGAGATCAGGACCGAGCTTCTTCACGTAGGCGCGTGTTCGGTCGCGGAAGCCGCCTCCATCAAGGTGCGCCACCCGAACGCCTGGCGGATGGATAATTACTGAGGCGCGCGAGGCGCTTTTCTTTACCTCTCCCCGCCGCGCGGGGAGAGGTCGTCCGCGCGAAGCGCGGCGGGTGAGGGGGCCTCACCGCGATTCTGATCGCTCCGGCGACGCCCCTCATCCCGACCCTCTCCCCGCAGGGGCACCCCACAAAATTCGCGCAGCGAATTTTGTGGGGACCCGATGCGGGGAGAGGGAGCGCGTCACCCCATCTCTTTCCCGACATCGTACTCGTAAAGCCAGCCGACCTGGAACGCGGTGTTGTCACGCTTTGGTCCGCCGCCGCCGAAGCGTTCGCGCAGCGCAATTTTCACGTCGCGCTTCAAGCGCGCCCACGGCGAGGCGAGGTGGTTCTCCTTGGCGCGGGCGCGCGAGCCGAGCACGGCCGCTTTGGCGCGCGGCGCCCGGATGCGCTCGTAGGCGGCGAGAGCTGCATCGAGGTCATCGGAAAATTTCGCCACCATGGCGGCGAGCACGCAGGCGTCTTCGATCGCCTGCGCCGCGCCCTGGCCGAGATAGGGCAGCATGGCGTGGGCGGAATCGCCTAACAGCGTGGCGCGCCCGACGCTCCAGTGCTCGAGGGGATCGCGGTCGTACAGCGCCCATTTGTACCAGCGCGTGCTGCATGGATAGAGGCGGGTGAGCTGCGAATTCCAGCCCGCATAGGTGGTCGTCACCTCGGACACGTCGCATTCGCGCGTCCATGATTCCTCGGTCCAGGCATCGCTGTCGAAATGGGCGACGATGTTGAGAAGCTCGCCGCGGCGCACGGGGTAATGCACGACATGGCCGTGCGGCCCCATCCAGAGCGCGCCGTCGTCGATGGCAATGTCGCGCGGCACCGCATCCGCCGGCGCCATGCCGCGCCAGCAGATGCAGCCGGTGAAGCGCGGCGCGTCCGCGCCGGCGCCGAACAGGCTCTTGCGCACGGCCGAATGAATGCCGTCGGCGCCGACCACGATGTCGGCCTCGATCTCGCTGCCGTCGGCAAAGCGCGCCACCGCGTTGTGTTGCCGCCCCTCGACCGCAACCGCGCGCCGGCCGGTGCGGATATCGGTCGTCTTCAACGCGCCGGCGAGCACGCCGAGCAAATCGGCGCGGTGCACGGACAGATTGGGCGCGCCGAATTTTTCTTTGAAGTCGCCGCGGCGCGTGCGCGAAATATAGCGACCGCTCTTCCATGAGCGGATGTTCAGAAAATTCGACAGCGAAGCGATGGCATTGACTCGATCTTCAACGCCGAGCGCGCGCAGCGCCTTGATCGCATTGGGCGTGAGATTAAGCCCGGCGCCGATCTCGCTCAATGTCGGCGCCTGCTCGCACACGATCGTTTCGGCGCCGCGCCGCTCCAGCGCCAAGGCGGCGGCGAGGCCGCCGATACCGCCGCCGATGATGGCAATGCGCGGCGCGCGTGGCATGCGAATTCCCCCTTCTTGTAGGATGGGTTGAGCGTAGCGAAACCCATCGCACAAGCCAGCCCTAACTTTACTTCTCCCGCACGCGCAGAGAGGGAGTAGCCCCTATTCCATCAACGGCTTGCCAATCCAGAGGCGGTTGAGGAGCCGGGTCGGCAGATCCGCGCGCGGATGTCCGTTAAGTCGCGCCATAGCCTCGTGATACGGCGCTACGTAGCGCAGCCGTGCCGGCAGGAGCGGGTAGAGCCGGCGAATCCGCGTCAGCGCCCGTTGCGCGCATAAATGCTCGCGCTCACCGAACGGCAGATCGAAGCCGTTGCGCAGGCGCGGCGGCAGCATCGCGGCGGTCAGC
>JASHVN010000651.1 GCA_030044555.1 Xanthobacteraceae bacterium
TGCATGAACACGATGGCGACAGCTTGGATGCCGTCGGCCTTGGCGCGAAATAGTTCGGCCCGCACGGTGTCGAGGTCCAGCGCATGCTCGACGGCGCCGTCGGCGCGCACGCGTTCGTCGACCTCGACGACGCGCTCGTAGAGCATGTCCGGCTTGATGATGTGCTTGGCGAAAATCTTCGGCCGCGCCTGATAACCGATGCGCAGCGCGTCGCGAAAACCCCTGGTGATGAGCAGCAGCGTGCGCTCGCCCTTGCGTTCGAGCAGCGCATTGGTGGCCACCGTGGTGCCCATCTTGACCGCGCCGACACGCTCGCTCGGGATGGGCGCACCGTCCGGCACGCCCAAGAGGTCGCGGATGGCCGCCACCGCCGCGTCGCGGTAGGCCTCGGGGTTTTCCGACAGGAGCTTGCGGGTGATCAGCGCACCGTCCGGCCGTCGGCCGATCACGTCGGTGAAGGTGCCGCCGCGATCGATCCAGAATTCCCAAAGGCCCTCTGATGCGCCTTCTGACGTGCCATTTGCTGTACCGCGCAGACCGCCGGACATGCTCGCTTCCATTCAACTTCTGTGCCAGAGTGGCTCAAACGAGCCGGCAAAAATCCCAAGCCAAACGACTAGTTGAGGACAGCAAGATGCACAAGATTGCGATTGCCAAGGCCCAGACCGATCGCCTGCAGATGCGGCTCGGCAAGCTGCATCCGTTCGACGTTATCGATCCTGCCAAGACCGCCTTGGTGGTGATCGACATGCAGAACTATTTCGTCAAGCAGGGCCACCAGAGCGAGGTGCCGCTGGCGCGCGAGATCGTCCCCAACATCAACCGGCTGGCCGCGGAATTGCGCCAGCGCGGCGGCCACGTGGTGTGGGTGCGCAACGGCACCAACGACACCCGCGAGAGCTGGTCGAACTACCACAATTACCTGCAGAGCCCCGTGCGCGCCGAGCGCCGTCTGAAATCGATGGAAATCGGCGAGGACGGCTACGAATATTGGCACCTCAACGACATCCGCCCCGAAGACGCGCAGATCACCAAAAAGCGCTATAGCGCCTTCATCCAGGGCTCATCCGACCTCGAGCCGCACTTGCGCGGCCACGGCATCGACACGCTGCTGATCACCGGCACCGCCACCAATGTCTGCTGCGAAAGCACCGCGCGCGACGCCATGATGCTCAATTTCAAGGTGGTGCTGGTGGCTGACGGGCTCGCCACCCACACCGACGAGGAGCACAACGCCACGCTGTCGAATTTCTACGGCCAGTTTGGCGATGTGCAGACGGTGGACGAGCTTTTCCAAGCGCTCGCGCGCGGCGATCAGAAAAAAGCGGCGGCCTAACCTGTCATTCCGGGCCGAGCGAAGCGAGAAACCCGGAACCCATAATCACAGTCGGTGACGCTAAACGTCCGGCCGCTTGTACTCCAAATTCGGGCCGCCCTTCTGCGACTGCAGATAGGAGTCGACGTCCCCAGTCGGGTCCATGACCCGGCGCATACGCGCAGCGACCAGCTGATCGAGCTGGATCGCCTGCGACAATGACAGATCGCGGCCCATCTGCACGGTGATCTTGGCGTGTTCGAGCGGCGCCAGATGCCGCGAGGCGATTTCGCGCGCGATCGCGGTCACTGTCGGCTCCAGATCTGCCGCCGGCATCGCTTGCGAAATGATGCCCCAGCGGTCGGCCTCCTCGCCGGAAATGTTGCGGCCGACGAGCTGCATCAGCGCGATCTTCTTGATGGGAATGCCGCCATGCACCAGCGTCGAGGTGACGAGCTGGCCGAAGCTGCCGCGCAGAATTTCCGGCATGCCGAACTGCGCATCGGCGGCGGCGAAGACGAGATCGTGGCAGTTCATGATGCCGAGCGCGCCGCCGAGGCAGTAGCCGTGCACCTGCGCGATGATGATGCGCGGAAAACCACGCAAGGCCTCCGCCATCTGTACCGTCGGCGTCGGCCGGTCCCAATCGCGCGGCTCTTCGCTCACCTGGCGCAGAAAATGCAGATCGAGCCCGGAGGAGAAACAGATTCCGGCGCCCTTGGTGATCACGGTCTTGATGTCGCGGTCGGCGCGTACGATGTCGAGCGCTTCGAACCACGCCATCACCAGCGCCTCGTTCAAGCAATTGCGCTTGTCCGGCCGGTTGAGAACGACACGCGCGACGCCAGCATCTTCAAGCCGTTCGAGGATCAGCTCCGGCCATTGCTTAAGCGTGCCCCACGTGTCTGCCATCGGCGGTCTCCTGTCAGAGCGGAGCTAGAGCATGATCCCGAAAAAGCCTGCCCTCGGACTTGATCCGGGGATGGAAACCGGTTTTCGGATAAGATCATGCTCAAAGCAAAAATCTAGCTAATTTTCCGGCCCGGCATATTTGCCGGCGGTGTGCGGGAACATCGATTTGACGATCTTGAAGCGCGAGACATCCACCGTCGCATCCATGTGTAGGAAGATCGCGGCGTCGCGGAACAGCTTTTCCACGCCGAAGCCGAGCATGGCGCCGTTGCCGCCATGCAGCTCGATCGCGTGCTGCGCCACTTTGAGAATTTCCTCCGAAGCGAACACCTTGGCCATGTTGCAGAGCGTGTCAGCGTCCGGCGCATTCTCATCGACCGTGCGCGCAGCGCGCTCGAGCAGCGCCCGTACCGCTTCGATCCGCGTCGCCATGTCGGCAAGCCGCAGCGCCACCGCCTGATGCTTGATGAGAATGCGCCCGCCCTGCACGTAATTCTGCACGTAGTCGGCGGTCACTTCGAAGGCGCGCACGCCGACGCCGAGATTCTTTGCCGCCTGAATGATCTTCCCCGGCCGGAAGTACACCGCGGCCTTACCCAGCGCGTCGCCTTCGACGAGCAGGTGATCCGCCGGCACGCGCATGTCCTCGAACACGAGCTCGCCGTTATTCATGAACCGGCAGCCGATGGTCTCGTTGCAGCGCGCAATGGTCAGCCCCGGCGTGCCGCGCGGCACCAGAAAACTCGACGTGCCTTGCAGCATGCCGACCTGCGGATTGGTGTTGGCATAGACCACGAACAGGCCGGCATCGTAGCCGTTGGAGATGAATTGCTTGCGGCCGTTGATGATCCACTCGCCGTTCTTCTTCACTGCACGCGTCGCCATGGCGGCTTCCGGCACATTGTAGGGCAGCCAGCGGTCGGAGGCGCCGCGCGGCTCGGTCAGGCAATGGGCGAGCAGAAATTGCGGCTCGTCGACGAGCCGCTTGAACCATGTCTCCTGCAGGTGCCGCGGCGCCAGATTGCGCAGCAGCACCGCGACTTTCCAGTTCTGCACGAGCTTGTCGGCAAGCCCGGAATCGCCGCGCGCGATCTCCTCGGCGATCAGCGCGAAAGTCTGCACTTCGCTGGCGCGATCAAGCTCGATGCCGCCGAATTCCTCCGGCACGCCGAGCGTGCGGATCCCGACCTTCTCGGCGCCTTGCAAGATTTCCGGCGGCAGCCGGTCCTCGGGCGTCATCACCCATTCGCGCTGCCAATCGCCGCGAATGAACGGAATGACGACGTCATCGACAAAATCGCGGCAGCTCTGCCGCATCAGCCGCTGTTCTTCGGAAAGCTGCGTGGACATCGCGTTCCCCACCCCCTCCCTCACGTCATGCCCGGCTTTATGCCGGGCATCCACGTCTTTATCGCATAGCGTAGAGACGTGGATGGCCGGGACAAGTGTTTAGCCCGGCCATGACGACAACGACGCGGAATTACGCCGCTTTGCGGGTGGCCAAAAAGTCGCCCATACGGTCGAGCGCGCGCAAGATGTTCTCAGTCGAGTTGGCGTACGACACGCGCACATAGCCTTCGCCGAGGATGCCGAAATCCGGCCCGCCGATCAGCGCCACGCCGGCATCGTCGAGAAGCGCGTTGGCGAGCGGCTTCGCCTTCCACCCCGTGTGCTTGACGTTGGGGAACGCATAGAACGCGCCCTTGGGCGTGGTGCAGGAGATTCCCGGAAGCTTGTTCAGCCCGGCCACGACGATTTTGCGCCGCTTGTCGAACTCAGCGACCATTTTGGCGGATTCATCCTGCGGCCCTGTGAGCGCCGCGAGCCCGGCATATTGGGTCGCCGCATTGACACAGGAATAGAGGTTCACCGCGAGCTTGCGCGCGTAATCGTAGAGCTTTCCCGGCCATACCACGTAGCCGAGCCGCCAGCCGGTCATCGCATAGGTCTTCGACCAGCCGTTGAGCAGAATGAGCCGGTCGCGGATCGACGGATAGGACAACAGACACACATGGGCCTCGCCGTCATAGACCATGTGATCGTAGATCTCGTCCGACATCACGGCGACGTCGGGAAACTTTTCCAGGCCCGCGACCAGCTTGTCGACTTCCGACTTGGGCGTGACGCCGCCGGTCGGATTGGCCGGTGAATTGACAATGAGCAGCCGCGTCTGCGGCGTGATCAGCTTGAGCGTCTCTTCGGCGGAGAAGGCGAAGCCATTCTCCTCCCGGATCGGCACCGGAACCGGCCGCGCGCCAGTATATTCGATCATCGAGCGATAGATGGGAAAACCAGGATCGGGATAGAGAATGTCGGCGCCCGGCTCGCCGAACATCAGGATCGACATGTACATGGTGGGCTTGCCGCCGGGCATGATCATCACTTCATCGGGCGACACGTTCACCTGGAAGCGCTTGTGCAAATCGGCTGCAACCGCCTCGCGCAGCGGCAGGATGCCGACTGCCGGCGTGTAGCCGTGATGACCGTCGCGCAACGCCTTGACCGCCGCCTCGACGATGAAATCCGGCGTGCGAAAGTCGGGCTGGCCGATGCCGAGATTGATAATGTCGCGGCCGGCCGCAGCGAGCTGCGTGGCGCGTGCGAGCACCGCAAACGCGTTCTCCTCGCCGATGCGATCGAAGGCGGCGACGGTCTTCAACATGGCGTTCTCCCGGCGTTGCTCGCGACAATTCAACCGAATTGCCGGACAAAAGCAAACGCTGTGTCCCGTGCTGGACACGCCGGGACACCAGTCGCCAAAAAGGCAAGAGCCCCGGCTTAGCGCCGGGGCTCCTGCTTGGTCACGGTTGGACAGTGGACCGAGTTAGCGAAGCACGTTGAATTCGGCGCCGGACTCAACTGACTCGGCGCTGCCGCTGCGGGTGGCGCCATTCGGATAGACGCCGACCGGATTTTGATAGCCGTACTGCGATTGCGCCCAGGCGTGATGGTATGGCCGTTGGGCAAACGCAGGCGTTGCCAGCAGCGCAATACCGAGAGCCGACAGGAGCAATTTGGTGTTCAGCGATTTCATGGCTCATTCCCACAATTTAAGGTCGCCCTCGCCGCACCACATATCCCAGATTCGGCACCGCACAAGGGCACCATGATCAACCGCTCGTCACAAGAAAGTTATGTAATATCAAAATGTTAATGGGAATTTTACGCGACGCATAATCTCCATATATTGCATCGCAGCAAAAAGAGAATGCGGTGCCAGGGTTGACTCTTTTGACGCAATGCAACTGTCGAGCGATGCGCTTTGCGCAGAACGCGCAAGGTTTGGACGCAGCCTTGGCGCGACCTCTTCGTCGCTACCGGGGGCGTTAAATCGGCATATCTAAGCCTGATAAAAAGGATGCCGGGAGAAGCCGTGATGGACATTAAAAATTCGCAAGGTTCGAAGCCGCACCGGCTGCGTTCGCAATTATGGTTCGACAATCCGGATAATCCCGGCATGACGGCGCTCTATTTGGAGCGCTACCTCAATTATGGCCTCACCCGGGCCGAGCTCACGTCCGGCAAGCCGATCATCGGCATTGCGCAGACCGGTTCCGATCTCAGTCCGTGCAATCGCCATCATCTGCAGCTTGCCGAGCGCGTGCGCGAAGGGATTCGCACCGCCGGCGGCATCGCCATGGAATTTCCCGTGCACCCGATTCAGGAAACCGGCAAGCGGCCGACCGCGGCGCTCGACCGCAACCTGGCGTATCTGGGCCTCGTCGAGGTGCTGTACGGCTATCCGCTCGACGGCGTGGTGTTGATGACCGGCTGCGATAAGACCACGCCGGCGTGCCTGATGGCGGCCGCAACCGTGAACACGCCGGCGATCGTGCTGTCCGGCGGGCCGATGCTCGACGGCTATCACAACGGCAAGCTCGCCGGCTCCGGCACCGTGCTGTGGCAAGCGCGGCAGGACGTTGCCGCCGGCAAGATCGACTACAACGA
>JASHVN010000652.1 GCA_030044555.1 Xanthobacteraceae bacterium
GTTCGGCTATGCGCTGCTCGGCGCGTGCTATCTCATCGTCAAGACCGAAGGCGTTGCGCAGCAGCACGGCGTTCGCACCGCCTGGGTCTCGGGCGCGCTGATGCTCGCCGCCGCCGCCGCCGTCTCGATCTGGACGCCCATCCTGCATCCTTTCGTTGCTGACAAATGGTTCGGCAACGGCGTGATCAGCGCCTTCCTCATCCCGCCGCTCTTCGCGCTGTTCTGCGCGGCGATGCTGGCGCGCGCGCTGTGGCGGCGCTACGAACATGCGCCGTTCGTGTGGAGCATCGGGATTTTTCTGGCGTCGTTGATCGGATTGGCCTCGAGCCTTTATCCTTATCTGGTGCCGCGTTCGATCACCGCCGCCGCGGCGGCCTCCAACGACATCACGCTGGTCTTCATGATGCTCGGGATCGGTTTGTTGATCCCGGTCATGATTACCTACAATGCCTATCAGTACGTGGTCTTCCGCGGAAAAGTGACCGGTTCGCATTATGGCGGCTGACGCCGCAAGCGGATGTCGCGTTGCAGTTTTAGCCTTTGCGCCTATTATTCCGCGGCAGAGCTTCGGGGCACATCCAGCATTATGTGGGCATGAGACTTCGCCGCCGGCTGTCCGTCCTTGTTGCGATCGCTTTGGTGCCGTCATTGTTACTCACGGCATATAATGCCGCACGCTGGAGAATATTCCTCGAACAGGAATCCCGCGCTACGGCGCTTTCGGAAGCGCGCGTCACATCAAGCCAATTGGACCAGATCATTGACAATGCCCGTCAGCTCTTGACGGCAATGACGAAACTCCCCCTGAATACCGACAACGAAAGCGAATGCGCTTCGTATTTGCGATCCGTAATTTCAGATGTCGCGACTTTTCACGATGCGGCGATCGTCGGTCCCGATGGAAAGCTCGTCTGTTCCACGGCTCCAGACGCGCTTGACGCCGCGGATCGTCTCTACTTTTCTCAAGCCTCGAACGCCGGCAAACTCAGAGTTGGAACGATCGTTCAGGGCCGCCCAACCGGCTCGACGTCAATTCGTCTGTCGGTGCCATACAAAGATGCCGACGGCGCGCTAAAAGGAGTGATTGTCCTCATCGGCGACCTGGAAAAATTTGCCGGAAGGCTTCAGGCTTACCAATGGCGACCGGACCATCGACTCATTCTTCTGGACGGTCACGGTTCTTTGCTGCTGACGCTTCCGAATGACGATTCTGGGCAAGCCGATGCGCTTGCCAAGCTGATCTTTCCGCCAAACTCATACGCGAAGTCGGGAGCGGTCGTCGTTAAGGACCCAGTCGGTCGCTCTCTGATTGTCGGCGTTGCCGCCGCGTCCGGCGGCGCGGCGGAAAACCTGTACATTGCGGTTGCGCTCGACGGCGATTCGGCGCTGGCGGAAACCTCTCTCGTCAATGTGCGCGGCATCGCGTTTGATTTTATCTTCATAATTCTTGCCGTTATCGGCGTTTGGCTGGCCGCCTATCTCATGATTGACCGGCCCGTCAGAGCGATTATCAGGAGTGCGCATAAATGGGAGTCGGGGGACAAGAAGTCCGCGTTTCCGAAATTCAGATTTTCGGATGAATTTGGACAGCTGAGCGCGGCGTTGACCCGAATGTCGGGCCGTATCGATGAGCTGCTCAAGCAAAAAGACCTGCTGTTGCGCGAGCTGCAACATCGCGTGATGAATAGCCTTGCGCTGCTCTCCGGCCTTCTGGAAATGCAAAGGCGGTCGACCAAGAGTGCCGTGGCAAAGGAAAATCTTGCCAATGCCCGAGACCGTATTGTGGCGATGGGAACGGTCTATCGCCACCTGTATCAGACCAATACGCTCGAATACGTGGAATTCAGCGAGTTTCTAAGAACGATCTGCGAGACGAGCGCGAGCGCCTATGTCGGAACCAAAAGATCGATCGACGTCGACGCCGAGCCACTCGAGCTTCCAGGGCCGCACGCCATTTCGCTCGGCATGCTGACCCATGAACTCATAACAAACGCGCTCAAGCACGCATATTCTGACAATGAATCGGGGTCCATTAAAGTTACGTTGAAACACAAAAAGCGCAGCGGCATCGATTTGAGTGTTTCTGACCGGGGACGGGGGCTCCCCCCCGACTTTAAAATAGACCGCAAGTCTTCTTCTTTGGGAATGAAGATGATCGCCTCGACGGCGCGGCAGCTTGGCGGCACGCTCGAAATCAATAGGCTTACACCGGGAACCGAATTTGTAATCCACCTTCCCGCCGATATCGCCCGAGCCTGACCGAAGCCGAGCCTGGTCGAAGCCGAATCTGATCGAAGCCATGTTCGCCGGGTGGTCAGAGAACTCACCAACGCGGCCACCTCGGCGGCGCGCGGTCCTTGCCGGCCGGGCGCTTTTGGAGGAAAGTTCGGCAAACACCAATAGCAGCGGAGGCTCCCATGGAAATCGTTCCGCTTGGTCCGGGCTTTGTCGCGCAATTGAGCGGCGTGACGCTCGCCGATGTGGCGGCAAGCGACGATGCCTATAGGGAGGTGCGCGCGGCCTTCGAAGACCATTCGGTCCTGGTGTTTCGCAGCCAGGAGGTGACTGATGAGGCGCAGCTTGCCTATTCGCGCCGTTTCGGCCCGCTCGAAGTGACCAAGGTCGGGTCGGAGGGCTTCGGCTCCAACCTGGTGATCCTCAAAACGCTCGACGAGAACGGCAACGTGGTGCCGGAGGATCATCGGCTGGCGTTGCGCAACAAGGCGAACCAGCTCTGGCACACGGATAGTCCGTTCAAACCGCTGCCGGCTCTGGCTTCAGTGCTGTCGTCGCGCATCATTCCCGGCCGCGGCGGCGAGACCGAATTCGTCTCCACGCGGCTTGCCTTCGAGCGGCTCGCTCCGGCTTTGCGCCAGCGGCTGGAGAATGCGTTCGCCTGGCACGATTACGCCTATTCGCGCGGCAAGATCGCGCCCGATCTCGCCAGCCCGGCCGAGCGCGCGGCGCTGCCGCCGCAGTGCTGGCGGCTCATCTGGAAGAATCCGGTCAATGGCCGCGGCGCGCTTTACCTCGCTTCGCACACCTATGCGATCGAAGGCATGGACGAGGCGGCGGGGAAAACGCTGCTGACCGAATTGATGGAGGCCGCCACCGCGCCGGGCGTGAGCTATCTGCACACCTGGCACAAGGGCGACGTGGTCATGTGGGACAACCGCGCCACCATGCATCGCGGCCGGCCGTGGCCGGTGCATGAGCCGCGCTACATGGTGCGCACGACGATCTCGGCCAGCGCCGCCGA
>JASHVN010000653.1 GCA_030044555.1 Xanthobacteraceae bacterium
GACGTCGGCCGCATCGCTTTCACCCACGGGGTTTGGCCTCCCCAGGGCATCGGGACCTTCGATCCTTGGCATCTTCCGCTGCTCAACACGCTGATCCTGCTCACCTCGGGCACCACGGTGACCTGGGCGCATCACGCGCTCCTTGAGAACGACCGCAAGGGGCTAGTCTGGGGTCTGGTGTGTACGATTGTGCTCGGTCTTGCCTTCACCGGCTGCCAAGCCTGGGAATACATGCACGCCGCTTTCCATTACTCGGGCAACATGTACGGCGCGGCGTTCTTCATGGCGACGGGATTTCACGGCGCCCACGTGATCATCGGCACGACGTTCCTGCTCGTCTGCCTGTTCCGGGCGCTCGCCGGACAGTTCAAGCCGACACAGCATCTCGGCTTCGAATTCGCCGCCTGGTACTGGCACTTCGTCGACGTGGTGTGGCTGTTCCTGTTCGCCTGCATCTACGTCTGGGGCGGCGGCGCCACCGCCGGCTAGATCATTGTCCGACCGACTTGGCACAGCCTCGTCATTGCGAGGAGCCCGAAGGGCGACGAAGCAATCCAGAATCCCCAGTTCTCGGCCCCTGGATTGCTTCGCGGAGCCTGTCATCGGACCGCGCGACTTCGCGCGGGTCCGTTGGCTCGCAATGACGCTTCGATCTGATCGGGATTTCCGTCTTTCGCAGAGGCGGGCAGATGTTTAAATGTCTGCCGTGCCAGAGCAGCCCATAACCACATTATCCGGAGCGATCCGGGCTGGATTGTCCTGCCGCTGCCCGCGTTGCGGCAAGGGTAGGCTTTTCGAGGGATTTCTGACGCTGCGCCCGCGCTGCGAATCCTGCGGGCTCGACTACGGTTTTGCCGATTCGGGCGACGGCCCCGCGGTTTTCATCATGTTCTTTGCCGGCTTCATCGTGGTCGGTGCGGCGCTGGTGACGGAGGCGGTCTATCACCCGCCCTACTGGGTCCATGCCGTGCTGTGGCTGCCTTTGATCCTGATCGTGACGCTTGGACCGTTGCGGCCGATGAAAGGACTGATGATCGCGCTGCAGCACTATCACAAGGCCGAAGAGCATCGCATCGACGGGACCGACACCCCAACCGGCACCCCATGAGTAAGATGAGTAAAGCTGCGAAGGCGCGGCCGCCTTGGATCAGCTTGCTGATCCCGGCGATCCTGGTCTTTATCGTTCTGATCGGACTCGGCACCTGGCAAATTCAGCGCAAGGCCTGGAAGGAGGGCCTGATCGCCGCGCTGGATGCCCAGCTCGCGGCGCCTCCGATTGCATTGCCGCCGCCTGCGTCATGGCCGAAGCTCGATCGAAGCAAAGACGAATATCGCCGCGTCACCTTCAGCGCCACATTCGACAACAGCAAAGAGGCACTCCTCTTCGCAGCGCCGTCGACCTTTCGCCCCGATATCACCGATCCGGGCTATTGGGTGTTTGCGCCGGCCCGGCTTGCGGATGGCGAAATCGTCATGGTCAACCGCGGCTTTGTGCCTGACGGCCGCCAGGACCCCAAATCGCGCCCGCAGGGACAGATCAGCGGCCCGATCGACATCACCGGGTCGATGCGCTGGCCGGAAGCCCGCCATTGGTTCACGCCGGCAGACGAGCCGGCAAAGAACCTCTGGTTCGCCGCTGACCCGCAGGCGATGGCGGCCGCCAAAGGGCTCGGCGCCGTTGCGCCCTTCTATGTCGAGCAGGAAAGCCCGGTTCCCCCGGGCGGCTTGCCCAAACCCGGCAAGCTCATGGTGACACTGCCCGATAACCACCTCCAATACGCGCTCACCTGGTACGGCCTGGCCCTGGTTCTGGTCATTTGGTTTGCCGCCTGGGCCTTCGGTTCGGGCCGCGGCGAGGCTGGCGGCGGGCAGGAAACGCCGCCGCGGGAACCCCTATCGACCTCCTTGTGAACCGATCCATTTTACGATTAGTGTGTTGGCAGGCGGTGCCAGGACGCTTCCGGCGCACGCCGTTACCATAGGTAAATCAATATCTTAGATGCTCGCGCCGGTGCCAGCATCGACGCGCAGGAAGGACACGAGTGCGCCACGTCTCGACCAGGGGTGAAGCCCCGCCGCTTGGCTTTGCCGAGGCGATGCTCGCGGGTCTTGCCCGCGACGGCGGCCTTTATGTGCCCGAATCCTGGCCGCAGATCGAGCCGCAGACGATCCGGTCTTTCGCCGGCCGCCCCTATGCGGACGTCGCTGTCGAGATCATCCGGCGGTTTGCCGACGATGCGGTCAGCGAAGGCGATCTCGCCCGCATGGCGCGCGAGGCCTACGGCAACTTCCGCCATCCCGCCGTGGTGCCGCTGGCTCAGCTCGACGTGAACACGTTCGCGCTCGAGCTGTTTCATGGTCCGACGCTCGCTTTCAAGGACTTGGCGATGGCGCTCCTGGCGCGGCTCATGGACCACGCACTCGCGATGCGCGGCGAGCGCCGCACCATTGTGGTGGCAACCTCCGGAGACACCGGCGGCGCCGCTGTCGAAGCGTTCCGCGGGCGCGATCAGGTCGACCTGATCTTGCTCTTTCCCAACGGACGCATCTCCGATGTGCAGCGGCGCATGATGACGACGGTCGAAGCCGCCAATGTCAGCGCCGTCGCCATCGAGGGGACCTTCGACGATTGTCAGGCGCTGGTGAAGGCGATGTTCAACCACGCCGACTTTCGCGAGCGCGTGCGCCTGTCCGGCGTCAACTCCATCAACTGGGCGCGCATCGTGGCGCAGACCGTCTATTATTTCACCGCCGCAGTGGCGCTGGGCGCGCCCCAGCGCAAAGTGGCGTTCACCGTTCCGACCGGCAATTTCGGCGACATCTATGCGGGCTACGTGGCGCTGCGCATGGGCCTGCCGATCGAGCGGCTGGTCATCGCCACCAATGTCAACGATATCCTGGCGCGCACGCTTGCGACCGGCACTTACGCTCTGCGGCCGGTGGTGCCGACGACCTCGCCCTCGATGGACATCCAGGTTTCATCGAATTTCGAGCGGCTCCTGTTCGACGCCTATGAGCGCGACGCCGCGGCGATCCGCTCGCTGATGGGGTCGCTGGCGCAGGCGGGGCGCTTCACCCTGTCGGCACCGGCGCTGGCGCAAATCCGTGCGCTGTTTGCCGCCGGCCGCGCCGACGAGGACGACGTCGCGGCGACGATCCGCACGGTCAGGCGCGAGACCGGCAATTTCGTCGATCCGCATACCGCAGTGGGGATCGCCGTCGCCGAGAAAGAGCCGCGCGATCCGGCGACCCCGATGGTGGTTTTGTCCACCGCGCACGCGGCGAAATTTCCCGATGCGGTGGAAGCCGCATGCGGCGCCCGGCCGGCATTGCCGGACTGGCTTTCCAATCTCGGTACACGTCCGGAGCGCGTCACCGTGCTGCCGGCGGATCAGTCAGCGGTTGAGCGTTTCGTTCTGGCGACGAGTCGCGCCGCACAGCAAGGAGCGGCAGCATGAGCGTTGCGGTGACGAAGTTGAAATCCGGCATCCATGTGGTGACCGACGCGATGGCGCATCTGGAGAGCGCCTCGCTCGGCGTGTGGGTCAACGCCGGCAGCCGCGACGAACGAAGCGACGAGAACGGCATCTCGCATTTTCTCGAGCACATGGCGTTCAAGGGCACGCAGCGGCGCAGCGCGCGGCAGATCGCCGAGGAAATCGAAGCGGTCGGCGGCGACCTCAACGCCGCGACCGGCGCCGAGACGACCGCCTATTACGCGCGCGTGCTCAAGGCCGACGTGCCGCTGGCGCTCGACGTGCTGGCCGACATCCTCTCCGAACCGGCCTTCGACCGCGACGAGCTTGCGCGCGAACAGAACGTCATCGTCCAGGAGATCGGCGCGGTCGCCGACACGCCCGACGATCTCGTTTTCGAGCACCTGCAGGCCGTCGCCTTTCCGGACCAGCCGCTCGGCCGCTCGATTCTCGGCACCGCCAAGACGGTGCGCTCGTTCGACGGCAGCACATTGCGCGACTATCTGGCGCGAAATTACCGGGCGCCCGACATGGTGGTCGCAGCCGCCGGCGCGGTCGACCACGAGAGCGTGGTCGCCGAGGTGGAGCGGCGTTTCGCCGGCTTCAACGGCCCGGCCAATCCGCCGTCACAGCCGGCGAGCTTCGGCGGCGGCAGTCACGTCGAGAAGCGCGATCTCGAACAGGTGCACATCGCGGTGGCGCTGCCCGGCCTGCCGCAGACCGATCCGGCGCTCTATTCGCTGCAGGCCTTCACCAACGTGCTTGGCGGCGGAATGTCGTCGCGGCTGTTTCAGGAAGCGCGCGAGAAGCGCGGGCTGTGCTACTCGATCTATGCGTTCCATGTGCCCTATTCGGATATCGGCATGTTCGGTCTCTATGCCGGCACCGACGCGGCCGACACCGCCGGGCTGATGCGGCTCATCGTCGAGGAGATCGCCAACGCCACCGAGACGCTTTCCGAGACCGAGATCGCGCGCGCCAAGGCGCAGATGAAGGCCGGCCTGTTGATGGCGCTGGAAAGTTCGGGCGAGCGCATCGGACAGATGGCGCGCCAGCTGATCACCTATGGGCGCCCGCTTGCGGTCGAGGAACTGGTCGCCAAGGTCGAGGCGGTCACGGCGGAAAGCGCGCGCGCGGCGGGACGCGCGCTGCTTGGCCGCGGCAAGCTCGCGACCGCCGTGATGGGACTTGGCTCCGGACTTGAAAGTGCTGCGGCGATTGCCGAGAGTCTGACGCGACAAGCCGCATGACGGACAAAATCCGCGCCGATGCACCGCCGCCGAGAACAGCCGCAGTAGCGCCGATGGCGTTCTTCCGCACCATGAATTTTTCCGAGCCGCTGGCGTCGATCGCGGGCGACGGCGTCAGTCTGCGCACGCCGCAGATGACCGATTACGGCGAATGGTCGACGCTGCGCGAGACGAGCCGCGAATTCCTCAAGCCGTGGGAGCCGATCTGGCCGGCCGATGACCTCACCCGCAGCGCGTTTCGGCGGCGGGTGCGGCGCTACGCCGAGGATCTGCGCACTGACCAGGGTTATGCGTTCCTGATCGTTCGCAGCGAGGACGGCGCGCTGGTGGGCGGGC
The DNA here is from genome assembly GCA_030044555.1 of Xanthobacteraceae bacterium. Lineage (GTDB taxonomy): Bacteria > Pseudomonadota > Alphaproteobacteria > Rhizobiales > Xanthobacteraceae > BOG-931. The sequence goes on from JASHVN010000653.1 coordinate 5,063, forward strand.
TGACGCTGGCCAATATCCGCCGCGGTGTCGCCCAGGCGGCGAGCCTCGGCTACTGGATGGGCCTGCCGTTCACACGCCGCGGCTACATGACTGCGGCGGTGCGCGCCGTCATCCCGTTCGCTTTCGCCACGCTGCGCCTGCACCGGCTCGAAGCCGCCTGCATCCCGATCAATGCCGGCTCGATCCGGCTGTTGGAGAAAAACGGCTTTGTGCGGGAAGGCTATGCGCGCGAATACCTTTGCATCAACGGCATCTGGCAGGATCATCTGCTCTACGCGCGGCTTGCGGAGGCCGCGAACGCCTAGAGCATGATCCCGAAAAGTGGAAACCGGTTTTCGGATAAGATCATGCTCAAAGGAAAATCCAGACCTTGATCCGACTCAATCGAATTGGATCAAGGTCTAGGCCTCGCGGCGGCGTCCGCCTTCGGATGGCCATTGTTGACCGGTTATGATTGGTTGCTAGGCCACGCGGATTCTTCGTGATTTTGCAGCACCTTCGGGGCCGTCTGGCGATGAGTTGGGGAATGCTGGGGAAGTTGAATTCGCATCGCTGGCGCGGCTCTGCCTCAATCGCGGCCTTCTGCGCGCTTGCGCTGCTTGCGGCCGGGTGCAGCGGCGGCGGCAATCTTTTTGGCGGATCTACCGGCTCGACGACCCCGGCTCCCGCGGCGGCGGCGGCGCCGGCGCCCGCTTCGTCCGGCGGCAATTGGCTGCCGGACGACGTGACCAATTTCTTCGCCGGGTCGTCCGATAAAGCGCCGCAACCGGTCGCCGGCGCGGCGCCCGATGCCGAATGCCCGTACATTCAGATCCGCGAGGGCGCCTCGACGCTGATCATCGACGGGCCCGGCGATAACGCGGCGATGTCGCTGAAATACCAGGGCACCTTCGTGCGCGCGGCGCGGCAATGCTCCGTGGTCGCCGGACAGATGGTCATGAAGGTCGGCGTCGAAGGCCGCATCATCCTTGGGCCGCTCGGCGGCCCCGGCCAGATCAACATACCGCTGCGTATCGCCATCGTGGACGAACAGCCTTCGTCGTCGAAAACGATCCTGACCAAGCTGATCATCATTCCGGTCACCGTGCAGTCCGCGGACGACAGCCCGGTCTTCGCCCACGTCGAGGACGGCTTAAGCTTTCCGCTGCCGTCGTCGAGCGAACTGGAAAATTACATCGTCTATATCGGCTTCGATCC
>JASHVN010000654.1 GCA_030044555.1 Xanthobacteraceae bacterium
CCTTCAACAGCACCGTGTACGGCGCCAAATTTTCCCTGGGCACGCCGTTGAACGACCAGCTTAGCATGACCTGGAATTACTCGATCTATAATCAAGCCGTGACGCTTGATCCGGCTGAGGGGACGTCCTCGCTGCCCATTCAACAAGCCGCGGCGGCTGGGCCGACCTGGGTGTCCTCGATCGGCCCGACCGTCACCTACTCGACACTCGACGATCCGAAGAACCCGACCAGCGGTGTGCGCATGCAGACCAGCAACGAGTTCGCCGGCCTCGGCGGCGCCGCGAAATTTGCCAAGACCACCGAGGACGTCAGTTTCTATCATCCGATTGTCGGGGACGTCGTCGGCATGGTGCGCGGGCAGGGCGGCTACGTGACGCCCTACGGCGGCTCGCAATTGCCGCTGCTTGACAATTTCTTCGGCGGTCCGCAGCTCATTCGCGGTTTTGCGCCGAACGGCTTCGGACCGCGCGATGTCACACCGGGCACCACTCAGGATAATGTCGGCGGCAACATCTATTGGACCAGTTCGGCGGAGCTGGAAGCGCCGGTGCCAGGCGTGCCGGCGGATGCCAATTTAAAGGCGCTGGCGTTCACCGATGTCGGCAGCCTGTGGGCGACCGGTTCGAGCGCCTCCAGCCTCGCTTCGCTGTCGCCCTCGCAGCAGATCACCAACTCGAAGGGGCTGCGCGCATCCATGGGCGTCGGCCTGGTCTGGAATTCGCCGTTCGGGGCGCTGCAGGTCGATTACGCTTACCCGGTTCTCACGCAGCCAGGTGACGTGACTCAGCGCCTCAATTTCACCGCCGGGGCGTTTTAGCGGCGACTCGTCCTCCTAAAGAGGCACGCGCGGGTACTTCATCTCGCAGCTGGGTATCCGGCGCGCGAGCCGTGCTTGTGCTCGCGGGAAGCTTGCCGCGGCAGCGTTGAGAAAGCATCGAGGCCAAGCCGGGCGTTGCGCACGCCGCGGCGTAAACGCATCGGATGGGGTTTTCCGAATCGTTGACGATGAGGCCTTGAGATGTTTCCTTCGGCAGCAGTGATTCGCATGCTTCTTCGTGTGAGCGTCTACGATTTTCCTTGCTACGGGCAGCATGAAGAAAAAGCTGAAAATTCGATCTGGCAATGAGCCGAAAGGATTCGGTCAGCCGCAGCAGCCAGAATTGTCTCGTATGGCGCTCTTGGTGGCGAACGCATTGGCCCTGCATCAGGCAGGCCGATTCGCGGAGGTCGAAAAAGTCTACAAACAAGTCCCGGACACTCAGTCCGATCAATTCGACTTCCTGCACCTTCTCGGCATTATTCTTTTCCAGCGTGGTGATCCGGCCGCGGCCGTCGAGCAAATAGATCGCGCACTGAAAAGAAAGCCCAATGATGCCGTCGCCCTCAACAACCGCGGCAATGCACTGCATGCACTGCGGCGGTTCGACGAGGCGCTGGCGAGCTACGATCGCGCGCTGGCGCTGCGGCCCGATCACGGCGACTCGCTGTGCAATCGCGGCGCGGCTCTGCACGAGCTGAAGCGTTATGGCGAGGCGCTTGCAACCTGCGACCGCGTCATCGCGTTGCAGCCGGATTATGCCGAGGCGCACTCCAATCGCGGCAACACGCTGAGAGAGCTGGGGCGTTTCGACGAGGCGGCGGAGGCCTGCGACCGCGCGCTGGCGCTGGTGCCGGACTTCGCCGAGGCGCACTGCAATCGCGGCAGCGCCCTGCATGCTCTGCAGCGGTTCGAGGAGGCGCTGGCGAGCTACGATCGCGCGCTGGTGCTGCGGTCCGCATACGCCGAGGCGTTGAGCAATCGCGGCTTGACGCTGCGGGACTTGATGCGCTGCGAGGAGGCGCTGGCGAGCTTCGCCCGCGCACTCGTGCTGCGGCCGGATTTTGCCGACGCCCATTTCAACGAAGCGCTGTCCCGCCTCCTCATCGGCGACTTCGAACGCGGCTGGCAAAAACACGAATGGCGGTGGCAAACCGACCAGCTCGCGGATGAAAGGCGCAACTTTCCGCAGCCGCTGTGGCTTGGCTCCGGCGCGCTCGCAGGCAGGACCATTCTTCTGCACGCCGAACAGGGTTTCGGCGACACGTTGCAATTCTGCCGCTACGTTCCTCTGGTTGCGGCGCACGGCGCCCGCATCATTCTTGAGGTGCAGCGGCCGCTGCAGGACTTGATGCGCACGCTGGCGGGTCCAGCACAGGTCATCTCGCGGGGCGAACAATTGCCCGCTTTCGACCTGCACTGCCCGCTGCTCAGCCTGCCGCTGGCGCTGCAAACGCGGCTCGATACGATACCGGCGCGCACGCCCTATCTTGCTGCGCCGGAAAACAAGGTGCGCGCGTGGCGCGATCGCCTCGCCGGGCACGAAAAGCCGAGAATTGGCCTGGTCTGGGCCGGCAATCCCAGGAAGGAAATGCCCAGGTCCAATCGGATCGATGCCTTGCGCAGCATGGAGTTTGCGCAGCTCGCGCCGCTGTTGGAAGTGTCGGGCTGCGAATTCTTCAGTCTGCAGAAAGGTGACGATGCGCTCGCGCAGTTGCGCGAGAGCATTTTGCGCCAGCATGT
>JASHVN010000097.1 GCA_030044555.1 Xanthobacteraceae bacterium
AGCGCATGCTGGCCGCGCATCACGGCGTCTTCATCACCAGCCCCGAATACAGCGCGTCGGTGACGCCGCTTGTTAAAAACACCATCGATTGGCTGTCGCGTTCCCGCGCCCGCGGTGAGCCGAACTATGCCGCTTTCAAGGACCGCATTTTCGCCATCGGCGCGGCATCGAACGGCGCCTCTGGCGGCGAGCGCTCACTCATCGCGCTCAGGCAAATTCTCGAACTCGGCTGCGGTGCCCTGGTGCTGCCCGAGCAAATCAATGTTGCCAATGCCGAACTGGCATTCGACGACATGGACAACCTCAAGGACGAGGACGTGGCCGCCGAGCTGAAAGCGCTCGTCCGCCGGCTGGTGGAGCTGGCCCGCGTCATCGCATGAAGGAGGCCCGATGCAGCTGGAAGCGCGCGAGCGCCTGATTGTCGCCCTCGATCTTTCGTCGATCGAGGAGGCGAAAGCCATGGTGGCGCGGCTGGGCGACGCGGTCTCGTTTTACAAAATCGGCTATCAGCTCGCCTTCGCCGGCGGACTTTCTTATGCGCCGGTGCTGGCAGATGCCGGCAAGCGCGTGTTTCTCGATCTGAAACTCCACGACATCGGCAACACCGTGGCGGAAGGCCTGCGCAGCGTGTCGCGGCTCGGCGCCAGCTTCCTCACGGTGCACGCCTACCCGCAGACCATGAAGGCCGCGGTCGAGGCGCGGGACGGAAATTTGCGCATCCTCGCCGTCACGGTGCTGACCTCTTACAACGATGCAGATCTGGCTGCTGCCGGTTATCGCATGACGGTCGCCGAGCTGGTTGCCGAACGCGCCGCGCAAGCGCGCGACATCGGCATCGACGGCCTGGTCTGCGCCGCGACGGAAGCAGCGAAAGTCCGTTCTATCGTCGGCCAAAAACTTGCGCTGGTAACGCCGGGCATCCGCCCCGCCGGCGCCGATTCCGGCGATCAGAAGCGCGTCATGACGCCGGCCAGGGCGATTGCCGCCGGCGCCGATTATCTGGTGGTCGGACGGCCGATCATCGCCGCGGCCGATCCGAAGGCGGCGGCGGAGGCGATCGTTGAGGAGATTGCGCAACAAACAAAGAGGGAGCGCTGACATGGCCAAGGGCTATTGGGTTGGACGCATCGACGTGCGCAACGAGGAGGGTTACAAGCCCTACGCCGAAGCCAATCAGGCCATCTTTAAAAAGTTCGGCGCGCGTTATGTGGTCCGCGCCGGCACGTTTGAGGGCGTGGAAGGCAGCAGCCGCACGCGCAACGTGGTGATCGAATTTCCCGATTATGCCACCGCGCTCGCCTGCTACCGCTCGCCGGAGTACCAGGCCAATATCAAGGTGCGGCAGCCGCACGGCATCGTCGATCTGATCGTCATCGAAGGCTACGATGGCCCGCAGCCGTCCTGATCCTTCCCCGTAGGGAGCACGCCCTGCCCAAGGACGGCCCCTCGTTCTAACGCGCTTTAGCTCTTTGTTTGCGCATGATCTTTTCGGAAAACCGCTCCACACTTTTCCGGATCATGCACTAGCGCTTTCCTCCCCCGCACCGCGCCGCTATACCGGCGATAAATGGGAGAAAGTCGATGGCCGACATGCGGGTGGTGATCGCCGGCGCCGGCGGGCGCATGGGCCGCACGCTCATTCACGCCGTTGCGGCGAGCAAAGGTCTTGAGCTTGTCGGCGCCGTGGAGGCTGAGGGCTCGGCGGTGATCGGCCGCGACGCCGGCGAACTCGCCGGACTTGGCGCGAACGGCATCAAGATCACCAGTGACGTTGCCGCGCTGCTCAAGAACGCCGACGGGCTGATCGAATTCACCATACCGGCCGCGACGCTCGCCTTCGCCGAACTGACCGCCGCCTCAGGCCTCGTCCACGTCATCGGCACCACCGGTCATTCGGTCGAGGAAGAAGCGATTATCGCCGAGGCGGCGAGCCGCGCCAGGATCGTCAAATCCGGCAACATGAGTCTGGGCGTCAATCTTTTGGCGGCGCTGGTCAAGCGCGTGGCGAAAACGCTTGACGATGCCTACGACATCGAGATCGTGGAAATGCATCACAACAAAAAGATCGATGCGCCGTCGGGCACCGCGCTGATGCTCGGCCGTGCCGCCGCCGGCGGCCGCGGTATCGACCTCGCGCAACATTCGGTGCGCGGCCGTGACGGCATCACCAGCGCGCGCTGCGCCGGCGATATCGGTTTCGCCGCGCTGCGCGGCGGCACGGTGGTGGGCGATCACAGCGTCATCTTCGCCGGGCCTGCCGAGCGGATCGAGCTTACTCACCGCGCCGAGGACCGCATGATCTTCGCCCGCGGCGCGCTGCACGCGGCATTATGGGCCCGCGGCCAGAAGCCGGGGCTTTACGCGATGGCCGATGTGCTCGGGCTCAGCGACTCCTGAGCGAATGTGCAGCGATGGCGATCCAGCCGACAGCAAACACAAAGTACATCCTCTACGCGCTGCTCGCAGGGGGCTTCGCCGGTCTGATCGGCGCGCATGAATGGGCATCGATGGCCCCGGCCGACGAGATCGGTCCGCTCATTCTGGCCGGCCTCGGCACGCTTTCTTTCGTTGCTGCCGGGCTGTTGGCGCGCAAGCTCATGAGAGGCGGCGGCTTGCCGCGATGATAACAAGAACATCGCCATGACAATCCGCATCGCTGCCATCGGTGTGAGCCACTGGCACGCGCTTTACGACGCGGCCTATCTCCGCCATCTCATCGCCATGCCGGACGTGGCGTTGATCGGGCTTCAGGACTCTGATCCCGGCCTCGTCGCCAAGCGCGCAGCGGAGGTGAAGAACCCGCCGACCTTCACCGATTACAAACAGATGCTGAGAGAGACGCGGCCGGACTTCGTTGTGGCCTTGGGACGGCACAGCACAATGGCGGCAATCGCCAATGATCTGCTCGATCTCGGCTATCCTTTCCTGATGGAGAAGCCCATGAGCATCAATGCCGCCGAGTGCGCGGCGTTGGCGGAGAAAGCCGCAAAGCTCAATGCCTTCGTCGCCGTGCCGCTTGCCCAGCGCTACGCGCCGTTCGCCGCCCGTGCGCGCGAACTGATCGCCGCCAAACGCTTCGGCCCGCTGTCGCATATGTACGTCCGCATCAATCGGCCTGGACCGGAGCGCTATAAATCCTGGGACTGCGCCTGGATGCTCGATCCCGCCGAGTCAGGCGGCGGCTGCCTGCGCAATCTCGGTTCCCACGGCCTCGATATGTTTCTCCATCTCACCGGCGAGGATGCGCAGGTGACCGGCGCGCAAGTCAGCGCTCGCGCGCATGCGCGCGCCGTCGAGGACTATGCGTCGGTGATGCTGCGTTCGACGAGCGGCATTCTCGGCACCGTCGAGGTCGGCAACGGCTTTCCCCGTGACGGCACCGACGGCGAGTGGAAGCTTGCCGGCCGCGATGCGATCCTCACCATGAAGGACGGCATCTTGAAGCTCGCCACTGCAGCCGGAGACGAGACGTTGCCGGGAACCGACGTAACCGCGCCTTATTTCATCACGCTGCGCGATGCGCTCGATCATTGGCGGAAGGGCTTGCCGCCGCCGATCAGCGTGCGCGATTGCGCCCGCGCCGTGCGCTTGATCGATGCGGCCTATGCGTGTGCCGGCAAATGACGGGATAATGGCGCAGCCGGCGTGATCGGAACCACATTGCCCCGCATTTGGCCATTTCTGGGGGTTAAATCGACAACATCGAGTACCTTGGACGACCCAGCGCGAGGCTCTCGATGACGAGGGGCGAGGCGAAAATACCCACATTTCGCACGGTTTTCAGCGCGGGAACCTACCTCCTAGAACTGGCAATTATCGGCGCGAGCTATGTGGGCCTGGCCGGCACCGCTTTGCTGCTGCCGGCCATCAATCCGGCCGCAACGCCATTATGGCCGCCGATCGGGCTTGCGCTTGGTCTTGTGCTGCTGCGCGGCTATCGCGTTTGGCCGGCGCTGTTCCTCGGAGCGGCGTCCGCCAGGGCGATTTCGTCCGGCCAGACGATGATCGGTGCGCTGCCCGCATCGGCGTCCGTTGGTATTGCCGCAGCGCTCGCAGCCCTTACAGGCGCATGGCTGACCAATCGTTGGGCGGACGGCCGCAACACGTTCGCGACCGGTCTTGGAATTGCAAAATTCGTGCTCGTCGCCGTCGTCACCGCCGTGCTCGGCGCTGCACTCGCCGTTGCGGCGCGACTTTCTGCCAATGGCTTCACGCTTGGCGATCCGTTTGTCGATATGGTTGTCTGGGTGAAGTGGTGGTTCTCCGCCGCGGCTGGAATCGTATTAATCACTCCCGTCATTTTGCTCTGGGCCGATACGCCGCGGCGTTCTCTTTCCGCGTCGGGCCGGCTGGAAACCGCGGCGATCGTCGTCATCGCGGCCGTAATTGGCATCGTTGCCGATCGTCCCGCAATCGGCGGCAGCCTCAACGACCTGTTGCCGTACCGCGACATTGCGTTTCTGATTTTTCTGCCTTTAAGCTTCGCGGCCTTGCGCGGCAATCAACGGGACACCGCGACCGCTGCGCTGATTTTCTGTGCGGTTGCGGTGTGGGGCTTGCCGGTCCGCGCCGGCCCGTTGCCTGTCGCGGAATCGAGCGAATCATTGATCCTGCTGGTGTTGCTTTCGGTCAGCGCGCAGCTCACATCCCTTATGCTCGGAGCGGCCGTGGTCGCGCAGCGCAATGCTGAAGCGCGGTTGCTTTCGACACACACGCAATTGACGGCGCAGTTGGAGCAGGCACGAGCGGCGTTCAGAACCCTCAAAAAACACTTCGACATCTTCGTTGATAGCGTCGCCGACTACGCCATTCTTGTGCTCGACAGGTATGGCCATGTCGCGACCTGGAACAACAATGCAGAAAAGATCATCGGCTACACAGCCGACGAAATCGTCGGCAAGCATTTTGGCGTCCTCTACCGGCCGGACGAGCGCCGCGCCGGCGAACCGAACCGCGCGCTGGAATTTGCCAGCCAGAAGGGCGGCCACGACGTCGAAGGCTGGCGCATTCGCAAGAACGGCACGCCGTTCTTTGTGACGGGCGCGCTGACCGCGATAAGAGGCGACGATGACGATGTCATCGGTTTCGCCCATGTGATCCGCGACGCGACCGAGCGGCGCGACGCCCAGGAGAAGCTGGTCGAGGCGCGCGAGCAGCTGGTGATGGCGCAAAAAATGGAGGCGATCGGCAAATTGACCGGCGGTATCGCCCACGATTTCAATAATCTGTTGATGATCATTGGCGGCAACGCGCAAATCTTCAAGCGGTTGCTCGATCCGAAATTGCCGCGTGCGATCGAGGCCATACAAACGGCGGCCAAGCGCGGCGAGAGCCTGACGCGCCAGCTGCTGACTTTTTCGCGCCGCCAGCACCTCAGTCCGACAGTCGTGGATTTGAAGGTCAGCATCAAAAATATGCGCACGCTTATCGACAGCTCGCTGCGCGGGAATATCGTCTATGACGAACAGATCAATTCCGATGTCTGGCCCGTCAAAGTCGATATTGCCGAACTCGAGCTCGCTATCGTCAATATCGCGGTGAATGCGCGCGACGCCATGCCGAATGGGGGTAAGTTCTCGATAAGGGCGGGCAACGTCCGGGCGCACGACGAGCGCGACGGTGAGCGCCACACCGAGGATTTTGTCGCCCTTTCGTTCAGCGACACCGGCATGGGAATTCCGCCGAGCCTGCTGTCGAAGATATTCGATCCCTTCTTCACGACCAAAGAAGTCGGCAAGGGGACCGGGCTCGGTCTGTCGCAGGTTTATGGTTTTGCCCACCAGGCGGGCGGAACCGTGCAGGCGGAAAGTACGGTGGGTATCGGCACGACGATCACGATCTATTTGCCGTCCTGCGCCGGCGAGGAACGCGTTGAAGATGACATTGCCGAAATCGATGCGGCGCATCCGCCGCGCCCGCTCGTTCTTGTCGTCGACGACAGCACCGAAGTCGCCGAAGTGACGTCGTCGCTGTTCGAGCAGCTCGGTTATGACACGATCTACCGCGAGTCGGCCGAGGCGGCGCTGAATTTGCTGGCGGAAGGCGCTCACATCGACCTTGTCTTCAGCGATATCGTAATGCCGGGCATGATCGATGGCGTCGGCCTCGCCAATGAACTTCGCTCGCGCTATCCGAGCCTGCCGGTGATCCTGACAACCGGCTACAGCGACGCGGCGAAGGCCGTTCCGTCAGATTTGAAAATACTGCACAAGCCGTTTGATAGCGATACGCTCAGAAGCTTCATCAAGGATGTGACCGCGGTCCGTCAGGCGTCGCAGTGACGATGCCCTGCCCCCTTAGACGCGGTTTCCTCGCTTTCCGAATGATGATAAGCTCTCCCTAGAGCTGCTGGCGGAACCTGCCGACGTTCCGCGAATCAAAGGCAGCGTTGATGCCTTCGGCGGGCGGCATTCACTTCCAAATTTTTGTTCTGTGGTGATCGGCGGGGCCGAGCGCGAACGCGCGGCATCAAGTCCGGCGATCACCGCGCAGGATCGACGAAAAGGGAGGCATGCGATGCTGATGAACGCTGCGCTATGGCTCATTATCGCCGGGCTGATCGTGATCATACCGTGCGGCTGCATTCTGACGCGGACTAAAAAGAACGGGCCGTCCTCGGCTCCTCACTAATTTGGTTCTTCACGGTTGAGCCGTCTGAGCAAGCGTCGCTCCATCCGATTCAATCGAATTGGATCACGCTTTGGTCCCGTCGTTTGCTTCGGCGGATTGAGGATCGTCGCGCCGTCGCCCTGCTACGCCACACGGCTTTGGCGCGCTTGCCGCAGGATGCGCAACGCCAGCTCGATGTCTTTCAAGCTCGGCGCCGCCGTCTCGCCTGGAGCGGGATCTCCAGCTTGGGATGGCGCCGCCGGATACTCTGATTGGTCGGGCGGCGGCTGATCGGCCCATTCTTGCTCGTGCAGATCGGCCATTCCGTGTTGCCCTTGTGGATCGACGAACGGAACATCCTGCTCGTCATATGGAGCCTCTTCGTCGGACCGCCGGTGGGCGGCGCGATACCTGATCCAGGCGGTATCGGGATCGTCCGAGAGTCTTGGCGCGCGGCGCCGATTGGTGATTCTGGTCGCTATGACGATCACGATCGTGGCTATACCGAGTGCCAGCGCGAGCAGAAAAAACATTTCTGTCGGCCCCGTTTTCGTCGCCGCGTTTGCGGCGTCGATTGTTGTCGCCAGCTCATGGCGGACAGCGTCCGGCACGGGCGGCAAGGGGGTCCTCTGGGCGGCATCTGCGGGTTTGACGCCATCGCCGGCCGTATTCGCTTCGGCCGGGAGTGTTTGCGGCATCGGCGACGGGGTGACGTCGTGGGGCGCCTGCTGCTGCGGCGGCGTCGGCGTTGTGCCGACGAACGGCGTGTTGACTGTCCTGACAGTGAGCACGGTGACGTGCGGTGCCGGCTGCGCGCCATCGGCAGGGCTGGCCGAGGCCTGTGCAGTCGGCGGCGGCTCAGCTGCGGGCTCGGTGCTCGCCGGTGCCGGATCAGCGTGCGCCGCTGGCGTGGGCTCGGTGCGCGTATTCGGCGGATCCGCCGCTACGGCCGAAGGATGAGCCGCGGCTTGATGCGGAAGCGCAAGCGTCGCATGAAGAAACCAGCATTTGCGGTGGTTCTGCCGATCGGAGCGGTAGTACCAGTGCTCTCCCTGCGGCGCGGCAGCGTTCGGCGCCGCAATACAGCTATTGTCAGCGCTGGCGTTCTCGATCGGCAGGCCGACGCCGATCCCCGACAGAAGAAGCGCAGCAACAACCGCAACAGATGCGGCCGGATTGGAGATTTTCGACATGATCCCCTCCGCCAAATTGAGCGGTAAAGTAACTGTCACGAAGCGGTAGGAATGGGCGACAAATTTGGCGATCCCGGCGTTTCATTGCGATCAAATTTCGGCGCCGGAACATTTTCCGGTGTGTGCAGCGCCGCCCTACGCGGGTCAGAATCTAAAAATGGTCGCAATTTGATAGACGCGCAGCGCGCCATTTTTGATTCGTCCGCGGCGACCTAAGTGCCGATAACTTTGCAGCTTTCCCGCATAACGGGTGGCGCCTCAGTTTGAATAAGTCACAATTCCCGCGCGAGCGATGCCTCACTCTGACCGATTAAATTTCAAACTGAAGCATTGCGCATAACGGCTGTTGGCTCGTCGCGCCATCAGCGGTTGCGAACGCTTTCTCGCCATAATTCGTGGCGCGCCGGCCGTGTCATCAATGTGACGAGCGCCACAGACATTGTTTCTACTGGCAGGTAGTTGCTTCAGTCGGCAGATGGTTTCGATTTTGCAGCGGCCAGCCTTAGCCGCGAGGAGAAAGCCATGTCGGTTCATCGCCGCACGAATGCAGATCAGCGTGCACAGACATCCCTTGCACCCCTTGCACCCCTTGATCGAGACCGCAGACCGGCAGCGGGCATAATGGGCAGTGACTGGCGATCGAAAAGCGCGCGCTGGCCTGGATTTATTCCGCCGCTCATCGATCAGGACGGGCTGACTATCCTTTTGCTGATGACCATCATGGTCCTGTCGGCGCTCAATTTCATGCTTCGCTTTCCGGACCTCGGCGCCGTGATCGCGCAATACAATCAGTTCTGATTGTGGATCTGATTATGGAGCCGTGAGGCTTCAATCCGCCCGCAACAGCGAGACGCCGGTCATTTCCTTCGGCTTCGGCAATTCCATCAGTTCGAGCAATGTCGGCGCGATGTCGGCGAGCTTGCCTTCCGCCACCAGCGCGCGATTGCGCGCGCCGAGAAGGATGAGCGGCACTGGGTT
>JASHVN010000098.1 GCA_030044555.1 Xanthobacteraceae bacterium
CGCACGGTGTAGCCTGAGCCGCGGCGCTCGGGGGCCGCGATTTCGATCAGGTTGCAGACGGTCGGAGTATCGACCGACCGCAAAAAGGCGAGTTCACTCGCTGACACCATGGCGTTTCCTCTTTTCCTTTCGTTGCCAAAGTACGGTTTCTTGAACGTCTTCTTTAGACCTTGATCCAATTCGGTTGAATCGGATCAATGTCTAGATTTTCCTTTGAGCATGATCTTTTCCGAAAACCGGTTTCCACTTTTCGGGATCCTGCTCTAGCGTCCCCAGGCGGCCGCGACGATTGTCGCGATGAATACCTGCATGGCGATGATCATGGCCACACAGCCGTACCAGCCGTAAAAAGTCCAGGCGAGGCCCCCCAGAAAGGCGCCGGCGCTGCCGCCTACGTAGTATGCGGTGGCGTAGAGGCCGACGGCCGACGAGCGCCCCTCCTTGGCGGTCAGGGTGACGTAGCCGGTGGAGACCGCTTGGCACACCATGCCGCAGACCGCACACAACGTCAGCCCCGCCATGATGGTGCTGACGGGACGGGCGAGCAGCAGCAGAGCGCCGACGATCCATAAGGCGACAACGCCGAGGACGAATGGCCGGCGGCCGAACAACGCGATGGCGCGGCCGACCCACGGCACGATCGGGCTGGAGACCAGATAAGTAAGAAACAGCGCGCCGAGGAGCGTGGGCGAGAACAAATAGGGCGGCGCCGCCAGATGGAAGCTCACATAGGTGAAGGTCGCGATAAAGTTGAACAGGACGCCGAAGCCAATCGCATAAGTGGCAAGGAGTTGCCGATCGCGGAAATGGCGCAGCATTTGCGCCAGCGACGCCAAGATGCCGCCCGAGCGCACGAAATGCCGCTCGCGCGGAAGCGTCGCCGCGACGATGAGGGCAGCGAGAAGCGTCAGCAGCGCGACCACGCCGAACGCCGCCCGCCAGCCGATCAGATCGGTCAGCATGCCGGGAATGAAACGGCCGCAGAAACCGCCGACGCTGGTTCCGGAAATATAGAGCCCGGCGACGCGTGGCACGTCGGCCGGCGGCCACTCGTCGCCGATATAGGCGACGGCGACGGTGAAGATCGGCGGCAGCAGCAGCCCCTGCACGAAGCGCCAGAAGACGAAAGCCGGCACGCTTGTCACCAGGGTCATCAGCAGCGTGGGAACCGCGATGGCGAACATCGCCGCCGTTATCAGGCGCTTGCGGCCGGCCACGTCGGCGAGCACTCCGGTGAACGGCGCCGTTAGCGCAATGGCGCCGGTTCCCGCCGTCATCAGCCAGGAGATATCGCCGGCGCCGACGCCAAAATCCCGCGCCAGCGCCGGCAACAGCGCCTGCGGCGTATAGAGATTGACGAAGGCACAGAAGCCGGCCGTGGCCACGGCCAGACTGCGGGTATCGAAGGCCATGCGCCATTATGGGGGAGGGGCGCTGCGAAAGCACGCCCGCTTGCCGTGCTCGGCCAAGCGGCAACGACTTCTGCGCGATGTGCGTGCAGTCGAAGTCAACGCAACCAACGGCCGAACGGCCTTATGCTTTTCGCTGACCGAATCGGCGACATGTTCCTGGGAAAGGATGCCGGCGATCGCTGACGGCTGCGGCAGGGCTTAGAGCTGCAGGATCGAGTCGAAATCCCAGGCCGACCCTTCCGGATCCTCGCCGATGCGAATCGTTGTGTCGCTGAGAAACCGATAGGGCGGGACCGGCAGATTGTAGGGCGCCGGCACGCCGCTATAGACGCGGCCGGCAGCATCATATTTCGAGCCGTGGCACGGGCAGAAATAACCGCCGATCCAGTTGGCGACCGGCGTGGTCGGGCTCGGATTCGGATAGAATAGCGGGATGCAGCCGAGATGGGTGCAGATGCCCACCAGCACGCCGTATTCGGGCTTGATCGAGCGGTGCCAGTTGGTGGCGTAGGGCGCCTGCTGCCCATTGTCGGAATTCGGGTCGGCAAGGAGCGACGTATCCTGGGAGCTCTGCAGCATTTGCAGCGCTTGCTTGGAGCGGTGATAGATCCAGATCGGGCGCTCGCGCCAGCGCACCATGATCTGCGCGCCTTCCGCGATCTTGCTCACATCGACATCGACCGGACCGCCAGCGGCGAGCGTCGAAGCGTCGGGATTCATCTGGTCGACCAGGGGCACCAGGGTGGCCACCGCGCCCACGGCGCCTACCATGCCGGTGGCAATGAAGAGAAAATCGCGGCGGGACGGCGGCTCGGGATGTTCGATGCCAGTCGCTGCCGATGCACTATTCGCCATTTTCGTAACCCTTGTGGTCTCGCCCGTTCGAGAGCGCGGAGTCCGGCTCGCCGCTTTATGTCGGCACCGGCACGCTTCGTCAATCCAGTGCTGCGCGCGCCCTTGCCGCGGTCTGTTCGACCGTGCCCGAGGCATCGATCTGCCGCCAGTCGAGCGCGCCGAGATCGTAGTTTTCCTGCGCCCGCGCCACATCCGGCCCCGCGTCCGAGGCGTCGGCCACGCGCGCGCCGACGCGGTCGAGCCGGGTCGCCAGATTGGTGGTGAGGAAGAGACCCTGCAGGCCGACATGGGCTGAGCGCGCCGCGGCCGTCAGGACCTCGCGCTCGTTTTGCCGCGCAAAGACCGCATCGACGATCGCGGAATGGCCCGCGGCAAGGATGCGGCACGCTTTGTCAGCGAGCACGGCATAGACGCGCTCGGTCACGGCTGGTGTATAGGCCGATGCCGGCAGCTTCTCGGTCTCACCGACGCCAAACAGCGCCTTGCGCTCGACATCCGAGCGCACGATGACGGCGCCCGGCATCGGCTCGATCTGCGGAGCAAGCGCGTAGGCGAGCCGCGTCTTGCCGGTGCCGGAAAGCCCGCCAATGGCGATGAATTTCGGATTGGGCGGAGCAATCGCGCGCGCCGCGAAGGCAAAATAGGCGCGGGCCGACTTCGCGATGGCGTCGCGTTGGGGCGCCGCGGCGCGTTCCATTCGCGCC
>JASHVN010000655.1 GCA_030044555.1 Xanthobacteraceae bacterium
GGCCGCTCGGTGCCGGGCCACGTGCTTGGCTACGACCAGGAAACCGGCTTTGGGCTGGTGCAGGCGCTGGCCAAATTGGATATGCCGACGCTCGAGATCGGTCAGTCGTCTTCCATCTCGATCGGCGAACGCGTGGTGGTTGGCGGTGCCGGCGGCCGTGCCCGCTCGGTGGCGGCGCGGGTCGTCGCCAAGCAGGAATTTGCCGGTTACTGGGAATACGTGATCGACGAGGCGATCTTCACCGCGCCCTCGCATCCGAATTGGGGCGGCACGGCTTTGATCGGGCCCACCGGCGATCTCCTCGGCATCGGCTCGCTGCAGCTGCAGCATGTCGTCGACAAGGGCAAGCCGCAGAACATCAACATGATCGTGCCGATCGATCTGCTCAATCCGGTCCTCGATGACCTGATGAAGATGGGCCGCCGCTCCGGCCCGCCGCGGCCGTGGCTCGGCCTCTACGCGACTGAAGTAGAGAACCGGCTCGTCGTCGTCGGCTTGGCCGAGCGCGGCCCGGCCAAGAAAGCGGACTTAAGGCAAGGTGACATCGTGCTTTCAATCGCCGGCAAAGAGGTCAGCGATCTCGCCGGCTTCTTCCGCCGCGTCTGGGCCCAAGGCCAGGCCGGCGTCGAAGTGCCGCTGACCATTTACCGCGACGGCGAGACCATGGACGTTCGGGTCAAATCGAGCGAGCGCAATCGATTTCTCAAGGGCCCAAGTTTGCATTGATGTTTGCATGAGGCCAGACCTTTTAAGCCTCGGTCACCTCCCGCCGGCTCTCTCTGATCCTTTCTGCAAAGGATTCAGTGCGCGCGTTTTTGTTCTTCGTAGAGCGCCCGCAAGCCCTCGCGATAGGTCGGATAGCGCAACGTGACGCCAAGCTCGCGCTTGAGCTTGTCGTTGTTCACGCGGCGGCATTCTTGCCAGAAGCTTTTCGCCAAAGGCGACATTGACACCGCGGCCGCCTCGTAAGGCGTTTCCGGCGGCGGCGGCGCGCCCAGGAGCTGCGCTGCAAACATCAGCGGATCGCTCGGTGACGACGGTTCATCGTCGGCGACGTTGAAAATGCCGGAAGTCTTGCGCGCGAACGCCGCGTCGATCGCTTGTGCGATGTCGTCGACATGAATGCGGTTGAACACCTGACCCGGCTTGACGATGCGCCGTGCATCGCCGCGCGCGATCTGGGTGAGCGCATTGCGCTCTGGTCCGTAAATGCCGGCGAGCCGCAGGATTGCGACCGGAATGCCGCGGCGCTGGCCGAGGTCCTGCCAGGCCCGCTCGGCGTCGCGCCGGCCGCGGCTGCGCATTGAATCGGGCTTGGCTTGCGTCTCCTCATCGACCCAATCGCCGCCACGGTCGCCATAGACGCCGATTGTGGACAGATAGACGATCGACTGCAGCCGGCGCGCGCGAGCAAAAGCCTCGCCGAATGTCCGCAGCACCGGATCGCTGTTTTCGTCTTGCGGAATCGAGATCAGCGCCGCATCGGATTCGGCGACCGCATGTTGCAGCTCGGGCGTCGCCGATCTGCCGTCGAACACCAGCGCCTTGAGCCGTCCGGCGAGCCGTGCGCTCAAGACCGCTGCACGTTCGGCGCCGCGCACCGTGCCGACGATGTGGGCAAACCCATCGCCATAGCGGGCGATGTAATGCTCCGCCGAATAGCCAAGACCGAAACACAAGAGCGTCGACATCGACATCGAACTCTCAGTCAAAAAGCGCGGCTGTCCATTCTGCGATGACGCCCGCATCGGATTCCATGGTGCGGCGCTCCTTGGCGCTGTCAACAAGTCGCGCGCGGTCGAGCCGTCCAAGCGCCCACACGGCCGCGCCGCGCACGAGCGGAGAGACGTCGGCGAGCAGCCGCTCGGCCTCACCGGCGAGCGCGCTATCGCCGGAATTGCCTATCGCGATCAGCACATTGCGCAGGAAGCGCGCGCGGCCGATGCGCTTGACCGGGCTCCTGGCGAACAGCGCGCGAAAAGCGGCGTCATCGAGGCGCGCCAACGCGGCGAGCTTCGGCGCCCGCAGCGCCTCGCGCACGTGAAATTTCATCTCGCGGCCGGCTTGCGCGAATTTGTTCCACGGACACACTGCAAGACAATCGTCGCAGCCATAGATGCGATTACCGATGAGCGGCCGCAGCTCGGGCGCGATCGGCCCCTTGTGCTCGATGGTCAGGTACGAGATGCAGCGCCGCGCATCGAGGCGATACGGCGCCGGGAAGGCCGCCGTCGGGCACACGTCGAGGCAGGCGCGGCAGGTGCCGCAATGGTCGCCCTCCGCCTCATCGGGCGGCAGGTCGAGCGTAGTGAAAATGGCGCCGAGAAAAAGCCAGGAGCCCAACTGCCGCGACACCAGATTGGTGTGCTTGCCCTGCCAGCCGATGCCGGCAGCTTGCGCCAGCGGCTTTTCCATGACCGGCGCCGTGTCGACGAAAACTTTCACCTCGCCACCGGCTTGTTCGACGAGCCAGCGCGCGATGGCTTTCAGCCGCGGCTTGATCACCTCGTGATAATCGTCGCCGCGGGCATAGACCGAGATGCCGGCGCGTGTAGGCTCGTTGAGGATCGCAAGCGGATCGTCATCCGGGCCGTAATTGCAGCCGAGCATGATGACGGAGCGCGCGTCAGGCCACAGCGCGCGCGGATCGCCGCGCCATTGCGCCTTTTCGGCCATCCACGTCATGTCGCCGTGGGCGCCCGCCTCGAGGAATCCGCGCAGCCTCTGCCCGGCAAGCGGGATCGCATCCGGCCGCGCGATGCCGACAACATCGAAATTCTGCGCGCGGGCGAAAGCGGCGAGCGCGGCCTTCAGCGCCGACGGACTTAGAAGTCGAGGTTGGCGTAGCTTGCCGACGGCGCGAGCCCGGGCAGGGTATCGTTGAGCAGCGTGCGGAACGCCGGCCGCGACTTCACTCTTGCGTACCAGGTCCTGGCGGTTTCGTCTTCGCTCCACGGCACATCGCCCAAATAGTCGGCGGCGGACAAATGCGCCGCGGCGGCAAGGTCGGCATAGGTCAGGCTTGGTCCGGCGAGCCAATCGCGGCCGCGGATGAGCCAGCCGATATAGGCCAAATGATACTTAATATTGCTTCGCGCCGCACGCAGCACCTCGGTATCGGGGGAACCGCCGCCCTGGCTTGTCGGGATGAAACGCTTGTAGACGCGCTCCATGACGATCGGGCCGCTGACCTCCTCGTAAAGCTTGTCGTTGAACCAGCTCATGAGCCGGCGCACTTCGATGCGCGCGCTGGAATCGGCGGGCATGAGCCGCTGCCGCGGCGGCAGCTTGCTCCCATGCGTCTCGTCGAGATATTCGGCGATGATGGCGGCGCCGGGAACCGGCGGCATGCCTTCTTCGAGCAGAACGGGCGTGGTTCCGGCCGGATTAAGCTTGAGAAATTCGGTGCGCCGCTCCCAAATCCGCTCCTCCACGAGCCGCGGCGCGAGCGAAAGCTCGTCGAGCGAGAGCCGCACGAAGCGCGAATGCGGACAGAATGGATGATGGAACAATGTCAGCATGCTGTCGCGAGCATGTTTGGCGAACTCCGTAGGGCGGGTGGCAGAATCGAATACGGCCACGGTTAGGATTCCGTTACGAAGGGTTCATACTCGTGTAGGCCGGCCTAGAGGCCAATCCGCGGCGCCTGCAACCGGCGTGGCGCTGTCTTATTCACACTGGCGCTAAGACGTCGTCGCGCTTCGCGCAGCGAATTGGCCGGTCTTGCGGAAGCGCCATAGGTAAGTCGGCACAATCGCTTCGGTCGTCTCGGGGATGATCCCCAGACCTTCGAGCGTGCGCCCCTCGCTCCGCGCCGCCTCGGACACGACGTTGTCGACTTTGAGTAATTCGACTTGATCGGGCGTGATTGGTGGCTTCGGCAGAAACTGGGCGAACGCCGCCTGCAGTTTGAGCAACCCGAACGGCACCGGCACCAGCAGCCGATAGCGCTCGATGGTGGCGAGCACGAACTGCATCAATTGGCGGAACGTGAGGATGTCCGGTCCGCCCAGTTCGTAGAGCGTGCCCGGTTTGGTGCCGCCATCGACCGCGAGCGCGATGGCCTGGGCGACATCGCCGACAAACACGGGCTCAAAGCGGGTGTGGCCGCCGCCCGGAAGCGGCAGCGCCGGAGAGAGCCGCGCGAGCGCCGCGAAACGGTTGAAGAAATCGTCTTCGGGACCGAACATGATCGACGGCCGCATGATGGTCGCATCGGGCACTGCCGCCAGAACGCGCTGTTCGCCTTCGGCCTTGGAGCGCGCATAGCGCGACGGCGAGTTGGGATCGGCGCCGATCGCCGAAACATGGACGAGGCGGGCGCCCGCAGACTTTGCCGCCAGCGCCACCGCTTCGGCTCCGACCGCCTGAATCGCATCGAAGCGCTGCTGCCCGCGCTCGAACAGAATGCCGACGAGATTGATGGCGACGTCGGCATCGCGCAAAGCCGCCGCGATCGACTGCGGGTAGCGCAGGTTGGCCTGCACGGCGTGGATCTGGCCGACCTTGCCCATCGGCCGCAAATATCCGGTGAGCTCCGGCCGGCGCACCGCGACGCGGATGCGATAGCCGCTGTTGGCAAGCGCGCGCACCACGTGGCGGCCCAGGAATCCAGAGCCGCCGAACACGGTGACGAGCGTCTCGAACTTAGTCGTTGCTGCCATCGGCGGCGGAAATACAGGAACGCTTGGCCGCTGTATAGGGTGTGTATAGGGGAAGTTGCCGCTCGATTGACAAGGCTCGGGGTGCTCCGTACCTATCCGGGACGA
>JASHVN010000656.1 GCA_030044555.1 Xanthobacteraceae bacterium
ACCCAGGATTTAAAACGCATTCTTTCCGACATCGTCTTTGGACTTGTCCATTTTGCTGGCTTAATTTCGTCAATAATTATGGTTAACAATCCCTGGTGGGACGTTCAATACCGGTGTCGGTAGATCAATTGGCCTTAGTCGATAGGCCGGAATCGGGCGGGGGCCCGACAGATCTGAAGGGGGACACCTTGGGCGCACCTCAGAGTAAGCGCGGTCTCAGAGACTTCAAAGACTAGGGGCGACCCTAGAGAGTAGGGGGCGACCTTAAGGAATGGGGGAACCCAGCAGTAAAGTTTTATCCGATTGCCAAACCACTTTTTCAAGTGGGAGCGGGTAGTGAACGCGTCGGTCGTAATGCGTTTCGATATTTCTGGAGCCAATTAATGACCGTGCAGGCACCCGTAATTGTGTCGATCTCTCCCGACGCCGGCGCCGTGATCGGCAATTCCGATATGACGGACGCGAATGTGCTGACGTTGGTCGGCACAGCGACCGCGAATACGACGATTGTCGTATTCAACGGCACGACTTTTCTGGGCAATACGGTAGTCGACGGCAGCGGCAATTGGAGCTTTACGACAGAGCAACTTGCCGACGGCAGCTATAGCTTTACCGCCACCGCAATAGACGCCGCAGGCGACTCCAGTGCGTCCTCGACGGCGGTGAACGTGACGGTTGATGCCAATGTGCCAGCCGCGCCAGTTATTGTCAGTGCAACGGTTGGGGCCGAGAATGTTTTGAGCGTGATCGGCACCGCGGGGGCCAACGATACCGTCGATGTCTACGATGGAACGAATTTGGTCGGTACGACTGTGGCGAGCGCCGCAGGCAACTGGAGTTTCGCCGGAACATTATCATCCACTGGTGCCCACGACATCACGGCAACAGCCACTGATGCAGCCGGCGTCACGAGCGCTCCGTCGCCAGATCCTGTCGTAGTCAGCCCGCCCGTCATTCTGACTGCTTCTCCGTTCAATGTTCCTCTCGATAATGAAGGCTCCACGAGCTATTCCAGCATAATCACGCTGGTCGGTACTGCCGCGGCGGACAGCACCATTACGGTTTATGATGGCGCAACGGAGTTGGGGACTGCAGTTACCAACACCAGCGGGGTCTGGAAATTCACCACCGCTGCGCTGGCGAACGGCGCGCAAAGCTTTACTGCGACGGCGACGATTTCCGGATCAACCAGCGCAGCGTCTTCCGCGGTAACCGAAACGATTGCAGGAGCAATCGCCGATTTCTCGCCGCTGACCGATCAGTGGGCCAACCCGATCTACGTTAGCGGCATGCCCTACGATGTTGAGAACGCCAACACCGATGGCAATGCGCCATGGGCTATTACCGAAATCAATGACAACACATTGCAGTTTCAATTGCGACCCGACGATCTCTGGGCCGACAATGCCAGCCATCGCACCGAGATCAGTGGCAGTACGATTTTTGCTGCAACTGCAACCGTAAATGTGTCCTACCAGTTCGAGATTCAGCCGGGATTTAACGATACGGCTGGGAATGTCGCGTGGGAGATATTCGGACAATTCCACGGGGATGATAGCAATCCGGTTTACGAATCCATATCGGGTGGTAACCCGATGGTGTCGTTCCACCTGACGGGGCCGAATGGTCTTGGCGAAGGCGACTATTTCGCTATTGATGCCTTTTACGCACTTAATGGACAAACAACCTATACGGCAATCACGCCGGCAGGTGACCCGTATTCGGGTTATCTCTATGTGGCGCCTACGCCAATAATCCGCGGCCAATATTATGACGTGCAGATCGAGGCGAGCTTTCAGAACAATGCCAATGGATTTCTAGAGGTCTGGCTCAACGGCACCGAAGTTGTCAACTATCACGGTCCGCTCGGATATGGCGGAGGGGTTTACTGGAAAGAGGGTATCTATTTAGGCTGGTCCAGCAATCAAACAATCACGGCAGATTACGCCAACACCGTCGTCACCGATACCCCGGGCGCGCCGCTGATCTTGGGCAACGTTGTCAATGGCAACGAGGTGATGCTTAACGGCACTGCCGAGGCCAACAGCACGGTAACCATTTATGATGGCACGACCGAACTTGGTACCGCCACGACCAGCAGCAGCGGGGCTTGGTTTTACGAAACCGGGACATTAGCGACCGGTAGCCATAGCCTCACGGCAACGGCGACCGATACGGCGGGCAATGTCAGCCCGGCGTCGTCCGTCTCCGCGGCAAACATCACGGCGTTCACCGGCCCCATTATCACTCAGGTAGCGACGTCGGCTGCGAGCGGCGAATCTGTTGTCGGCAACACCATCACCTTCACCCTGACGATGAGTTCGACGGTGACGGTGACCGGCACGCCGACGCTGTCGCTTAATGACGGGGGCACGGCGACTTACAAGAGCGGCTCCGGCACCAACACACTGACTTTCAGCTACACGGTCGGCGCCGGCGACAGCACCGTCACCGGACTTGCCATCACCCAGGCCAACCTGCCGGGCGGCGCGACCATCAAGGATAGTAGCGGCAATGCCGCCATCCTGACCGGCGCGGCGGTGCAATTCCCCAGCGTCGTTATCGATACGGAAGCCGTGCAAACGCCGGTCTTCGGTGCCCCGGTCGTCAACAGCAACGGCACCTTTACTTACACCGGCACGGCCGGCCCCAATACCACGGTCTATTTTGAGACCGGAGCCACTGGGGGCTACGGTAGCGCTGCGGTCAACAGTTCCGGCAACTGGACGTTTACGACACCGACATTGCCGCCCAACACCTTTGATACTTTCCAGGCCTACGACGTCAACTCGCTGGGAGATGTCAGCGCAATTGGCGTCGGCGGCGGCAATGGTCCGAGCGGCGACCTGCCTACCTCGCCAACCATTACCGGCAACGCGCTGGTCGGCAACGTTGTCACGCTCTATGGCATGGTGGCATCCGGGCTTTCGATCAGCGAAGTTACAGTGTACGACGGCTCGACAGAGCTCGGTACCGCCTCAATAAACAGCGACAACAGCTGGTCGTTCACCACAAGCGCGCTAACAAGCGGCCTTCATGTCTTCTCTGCTACCGCGACCAACGCCAACGGTAGCAGCGCCGGTTCCGCACCAGATGCAATAACTGTCGGAACACTGGGCCCCACCATTAGCTCGATCGCGGAGTCGCCATCGAGCGGTGATCTCACTTCCGGCCAGACGGTGACGTTCACGCTTAACATGAGCGGAACGACGACGGTCAACACCAATGGCGGCACGCCGACGCTGACCCTTAACGATGGCGGCACCGCCACCTATAGCAGCGGCTCGGGGACCAATGCGCTGACCTTCAGCTACACCGTCGGCGCCGGGCAGAACATAGCCAGCCTGGCGGCCACCGCCGTCAGCCTCAACGGCGGCACCATCACCGATGGCTCTGGCGATGCCGCCAACCTGTCGCTCTCCGGCCTCACCCAGACCGGCCCAGAGATCGGCACGCCGACGCCGACGATCAGCGCGATCGCGGCGTCGCCCTCGAGTGGCGATCTCGACGCTGGCAACACCGTCACCTACACTCTGACCATGAGCGAGGCGGTAACCGTCAATACCGCCGGCGGCTCGCCGACGCTTGCGCTTAACGATGGCGGCATCGCGACCTATAGCGGCGGCTCGGGCACCGATACGCTCACCTTCAATTACACGGTCAGCGCCGGGCAGAACGTTGCGGAGCTGGCAGCCACCGCGGTTAATCTCAACGGGGCCACCATCGCTGATATCGTGGGCGATGCCGCCAATCTGTCGCTCGGCAGCCTCACTCAGACAGGTCCGCAGATCGACACCACGCCACCGGCCGCGCCTGTCATCTCCAACGACACCGTGAATGGCAGTGCGGTGACGCTGACCGGTTCCGCGGAAGCGAACAGTACGATTACGGTCTACGACAATTCAACACAGTTGGGCACAGCCACCACGAACGGTAGCGGGGCGTGGACTTACACCACCGGAGCTCTAGCGAACGGCAGTCAGAGCTTCACCGCTATGGCAACCGATGCCGCCGGCAATGTAAGCCCACTGTCATCGGCTTTGGTCATGACCCTGGACGCGCCGGTCAATCTGGTGGTCAACGGCAATTTCGCGACCGACAGCTTCAGCGGCTGGACGCTCGGCGGCAACTACACCTCCGAGGCCTACGGGTCGGAAGTCTATATCGATACGGAAGCCCAAGGTGGTAGCACCTACGCGGCGAGCTTTGGCTCGGTCGGCTCGGACGGTACCTTAAGCCAGACGATCGCGACGACGCCCGGTCAGAGCTATACGCTGAGTTTCTGGCTTCAGAACGAGGCATCGGGCACAAACGACTTCAAGGCGATTTGGAACGGGCAGACGCTGCTCTCGCTCTCCAACGCAAATGCCTTCGGCTATACAGAATACACCTACACCGTGATTGCCACGAGCAGCACGACCACGGTGGAATTTTCCGCCGCGAATGGCCCGAAGCAATGGGATCTCGACAATATCTCGCTGACGGCGGTGAACTCAGGTCCGACGATCTCGTCGCTGACCGAGTCGCCTTCGACCGGCGATCTCAATGCCGGCAAGACCGTCACGCTGACGCTGACCCTCAGCGAAGCGGTGACGGTCTCAGGCGGCACCCCGACGCTGGCGCTCAATGACGGCGGTACCGCAACCTACACGGGCGGCTCGGGCACCAGCACACTGACCTTCAGCTACACTGTGGCGGCTGGCCAGAATACCTCTGCCCTGACCGCCACCGCGGTCGCCCTCAACTCGGCGACCGTCACCGACAGCGCGGGCAATGCCGCCAACCTGTCGGTCTCCGGCCTCACTCAGACCGGCCCCCAGATCGATACGACCACACCGACGGTGTCCTCTTTGGGGGCCTCGGGGGCCGGTATCAGCGGTGGGACTGGCGATCTCGATGCGGGCAAGACCGTCACCCTGACGTTGACCCTCAACGAGGCCGTCACGGTCACAGGCGGCACCCCGACACTGAGCCTCAACGACGGCGGCACCGCGACCTATACGGGCGGCTCGGGCAGCAGCACGCTGACCTTCAGCTACACCGTGGCGGCCGGCCAGAATACGCCCGATCTGACGGTGACGGCAGTCAACCTTAACTCGGCGACCGTCGCCGACGGCGCCGGCAATGTCGCCAATCTCTCCGGTGCGGTAACCAATCCGGCGGGCACGCTGCAGATCGACACCACGACGCCGACGATCTCGTCGCTGACCGAGTCACCTTCGAGCGGCGATCTCGATACCGGCAAGACAGTCACGCTGACGCTGGCCCTGAGCGAGGTGGTGACGGTCT
>JASHVN010000657.1 GCA_030044555.1 Xanthobacteraceae bacterium
AGCTTGCAATTTTGCCGGGTCGTTCGGCAAGGCCCGTGGAGCGCTCGCGTGCGAGTTTGATTTTATGCGAACTTCAGAATTAAAAGGACACGGGCAATTTAAACGATGTTGGTGTGTTTTTTGATTTGAAGTTCCATGCGAGTTTGCCGCTGGATGTCAGGAACTTCAAATCCACAACACCAGAGCCGGCACAGTCACGGCCTCAGCGCACAATAGCGATAATAGAGAATAAGCGTTCCGGCCTGGGCGATTTCTCCAGACTCGATGAGCTTTTGAATGTCCTGACGGTCGAAGAGTGCGAATGTGTCAATGCCAAGCTCATCGTCGGGCCGGCGGGGAACGCCTTGGCAGCGCGACGCCACGAACAGCGCGCCGCAGCCCGCCATCGTGCTCGGCTCCGGCGCATAAGTGCCGAGTGCAATAAGGTCATCCGCCGCGCAGGTCAGGCCGGTTTCCTCGTTGAGCTCGCGCAGAGCCGCTTGCGCAGGCGCCTCGTGCTCGTCAACAAATCCGCGCGGCACCTCCCAAAGCTCGCGCCCGATCGGATGCCGGTGAACCCGCAAAAGCAGAATCTTGTCACCGAGCACGGGCAGCACGTCGACGCCGGTCACTCCGCCTGGGCGCGAATGGTGCCCTTCGATGACCAGATAATCCGCAACGTCGTTTCCGCGGCCGTCCGACAGATGATCGAAGTAGACCCGCCAGCGACTATTCGTTGCGGCAAGGCGCCGGCCTTTTCGAACGACGGCCATTCAGTCAGAGTCCGACGGGTTGATAGAGCACGATCTTGCTGCCGTCGTTGTCGAAGCCGACATTGACGTGGATCAGTTTCTTGAGTCGCTCGCCGACGGCTTCGCGCTTTTCAGGCTCGACGAGGAACACCATAAATCCGCCGCCGCCGGCGCCGAGCAGCTTGCCACCGATGGCGCCGGCCTGCCGACCGGCCTCGTAGATCTCGTCGATCTGCGGGTTGGACACACTGTCGGCAAGCTCTCGCTTGAGACGCCAGGAATCGTGCAGGAGTTCGCCCAGCTCGCGTAACGGCGTGTTTTTGTCGAGCAGCACGTCGATGGCGCTATCCACCATGCTTCGAATCGTGCGCAACTGGCTTTTGCGATTGCCCATATTCTTGATCTGATCCTGGGCAAAATCCGTCGCGAACCGGGAAAACCCGGTAAAGAACAGCATGATGGAGTGGGATAGTTCTTCCCGGCGTTCGGGAGCCAGGATGATCGGGGTCACCGCAAATGTGCCGTCGGAAAAGAAGTCGATGCGGTTGAAACCGCCATAGGCGGCCCACAATTGATCCTGCGAGCCGACCTGTTCCTTCAGGACGTCCTGCTCGATGCGGATCGCCTCGCGCCCGAGATCGCGTTTCGAGATCATTTTGCTGTCGAGCGCGTATAACGCATTCAACAATCCGACGGTAAACGAACTGCTCGATCCCAATCCGGATCGCGCCGGCAGATCGGCGTCGTGATGGATTTCGAGGCCGTCCTTGATTCCGAGGTCGGACAGGATGCCGCGTACAGCCGGATGCTTGATGTCGGATAGTTCGTTGACCAGCTCGACCTGCGAATAGACGATGCGCGACTTATGTTCGAAGAAGGGCGGCAGGCGGCGCACGCTGATGTAGCAGTATTTGTCGATCGCGGCGCCGACGACCGAGCCTCCGTGCTCGCGGAACCACGATGGGTAATCGGTGCCTCCGCCGAACAGAGAAATCCGGAACGGGGTGCGGCTGATAATCACGAACGCTAACTCCTCACTCTAAATTTTTCCCTTGAGCATGATCTTATCCGAAAACCGGTTTCCACTTTTCGGGATCATGCTCTAACGAGCGCCGGCGCAGAACACGCCGGGCGCTGCTGCCAGCGATTCCGGCGTGCCGATGTCGATAAAGCGGAAGCGTCCCGCAAATGCAGCAAGAGACCCGGCCGGCAAGCGCTCGAATATGTCGCGCTCCAGCGATACCGCGTCGCTCCGCGCAATATCGTCGAGCAGCGGTGTGGAGAGAAGATAGACACCGGCATTGATCAGCGCGCTGCCATGGAATGCGGCATCTTTCTCGACAAATCCCTGAATGCGGTCGCGCTGATCGATTTCGACCCTTCCGTAACGCCCGGCATCGCTCACCTCGGCGCACAGGATGCTGCCGACCGCCTGCGACGCGACGTGGCGGTCGACAAACTCGCACAGGTCGGCGTCCGTGAAGCTGTCGCCGTTCATGATCAGCACCGGATCGCTCCGCAGCGCCGCGCGCGCATGCCGAATGGCACCGGCCGTTCCGAGCGGCGACGGCTCGATCACCGTGACCAATTCCAGCGGACCAGCGGGCTGCGCCTTCATGTAATCGACAACCGCCTCGGCTCTATGGCCGAGTCCCAGGACGATCCGGCGGGCGCCGAAGCCGCGCAGCCAATCGAGCAAATAGTCGAGGTAGGGGCGTCCCGCTATCGGCGCCAGTATTTTGGGGAGATCGCCCAGCACCGGCCGAATGCGTGTCCCCAGCCCTCCCGCCAGAATGAAAACGTCGAGTGCTTCCAAACATTGGCCGCGCGCGCTGACGCTGCTCACGCGGCCGGCTGCGCGTCGGACATTTCCAGATCTTCGACGATCTTGCGCCGGAGCTTGTGGCGCGTCATGCCCTCGATATGCTTGCGCGTGTCCCAGCCGAACTTTTGCGTGACCGTGTCGAGATAGCGCTTGTTGGTGAAATAGCGGTCGAAGGCCTTGTCGCGAAACCTTAAGACCTCGGCGGCCGACACTTTCTCGGTCGGCAGCGGCAGGCAGTCGTAGCTGTGCTGCGAGAAGCCGCTCCAGGTGGCGGGCAGCGCCCAGTTGTTTTCAACCGCCATGCGATAGAGCGGGGACCCCGGATAGGCCATGGCCGAATAGAAGTTGGCGAACTCGCAGTTCAGCTCGGTCGCCAGTTCGAGCGTCTGCCGCATCGAGTCGAGATCGTCGTCCGGAAGGCCAAAAATGAAGTTGCCGATGACGCTGATGCCGGCCTGCTGAATCTGCCGGACGATATCGATGATCTCGCTCTGTGAGAACGATTTCTCGGCGCCGTCGCGCACGTGCTCGCTGCCGGATTCGATGCCCAGCGCCAGCCAGCGCACGCCGGCCTTGCGCAGCTTTTCGAGCATGTGCGCACGGACGGTGTCGACCCGCGCATAGGCCCAAATGTTGAGATCATAATTGCGCGCGATCAGCTCATCGCAAATGCTCATGACGTGCCGTTCATTGAGCACGAACATTTCGTCGATGATCTTGTAGGTTTTGACGCCGTAGGTGTTGTGCAGGAGATCGATTTCGGCCGCGACCGCCTTTGGGGCGCGCATGCGATAGCGGTTGGTTCCGAACGGCGCATTGATGCAGCAGAACGTGCACTTATAGGGGCACCCGAGCGACGTATAGATTGAAGCGTAAGGCTGGCGTGACTCCAGTCCGCCGAAGCACTGCCAATTGTGCGCCCGATATTTGTCCATTGGCAGAAGGTCCCAGACGTTGCCGTGCAGGTCCTTTTCCAGGTCCTTGATCAGGGCAGGTGAAATGGTGTTGCGGATTTCGTCGCCATCCCACCAGACAAGGCCTTGCACCTTGGCGAAGTCGAAAGGCGCGTCGCCGCCCAGCACGTCGAGCAGTTCCTTGATCGTGATCGGGCCTTCGCTGTTGCAGACGAAATCGACCGCTTCCTCGCGCAATGTACGATCGGGCAAAGCGGCCGCGTGGCCGCCGACAATGATGATGGGCAGATCGGCATCGCGCCCCTTGATGGCGCGGCATGTCGGGCTTGCGGCCGCCATTTGCTGGGTCGATGCGGATGGCTGATGACCGAAGGCGATCATTCCGACCAGCCGCGGCTGGCGCGCCGCCACCTTTTCGGCAGTGGCTTCCGGATCAAGCCCTTCTGCCTCCGCATCGATGATCTCGACGCTATAACCCTGGTCGCGTACATAGCCGGCGATGAGCCGGCACCACAGCGGCGGCTCCACTGCGGTTAACTCTTCGCCGAGCTGCTGATATATACGGTCCCGCCCATTCGGGTTAATGAGCAGCAGGTCCAAACTGGAACTCATCGAGACCCCCCATCCAGCAAGTGGCTACGTTATTTAGCGATACGGAGACAATTGCAAGGGGAAAACAGGGCGCTTTTTCGATTGGAAATTCAAAGGCTAGGCTCATGTGTGGCAAGCCTTGTCGGGTCGAGGCTGAATCGCGTGCTGGTTGAGAGGGAGCTTTATGGGCGATAGCAATGACATGGTCGAGGCGCATTTTCGGCGCTCGTGCGAGACCCTTGATCGGGCCGCTCAGGATGCCGGGCTGAAGGCCGCCATTTACGCCATTGCCGAGCGGATCACGCGGTCATTCCGCGATGGCGGCAAGTTGTTGATTGCCGGCAATGGCGGCAGCGCGGCGGATGCGCAGCACATCGCCGGCGAGTTCCTGTCGCGGCTGAATTTCGACCGCAGCCCGCTTCCGGCGATCGCGTTGACGACCGATACGTCGGTCTTGACGGCGATCGGCAATGATTATGGATTTGACCGAGCCTTCGAACGCCAGGTGCGCGGGCTCGGACGGCAAGGCGATGTGTTCCTTGCCATATCGACGTCGGGACGCTCGCCCAATGTGTTGACCGCACTGCGGGCGGCACGGGAAATCGGTCTGACGACGGTCGGGTTTACCGGCGATGGGCAACGCGACATGTCGGCTGACTGCGATTATTGTCTTGCCGCGCCATCGAGCGAGACGCCGCTTATACAGCAGATCCACATTGTCGCCGCGCACGCCATCTGCGGGCTCGTGGAACAAGCGCTGTTTGGCAATCCTGCTGCCAAATTCGCGATCCAGTGAAGTTCGCGATCCAATGAATCCGAGCACGGCAACGCTCCGCAAAGCGCGGGATAAACGCTCATGAGCGAGAGCGCAGCGACGATGTTTCCGTTGGCTGGCAAGCGCGTCTGGGTCGCCGGGCACCGCGGCATGGTCGGTTCCGCGCTGGTTCGCCGGCTGAAATCCGAGGCTTGCACGGTGCTCAGCGTCGAACGCAAGGCAGTCGACCTGCGCAGTCAAAGCCAGGTGGAAGCGTGGCTCCTGGAAAACCGTCCCGACGCAATTTTCAT
>JASHVN010000658.1 GCA_030044555.1 Xanthobacteraceae bacterium
GCGGCGGCGCTCGCCGCACCGATCAGCGGCCCCGGATAAACGAAGAACAGAATGTTGAACAGACCGCAAACCGCCAGCACGACCCGCAGTTCCATGGGCATGGCGTAAAAACCTTCGACCGCCTCATCGAAATACATGGTCTTGACGATGGCCAGATAGTAGTAGGCGCCGACGACGCTCGCCAGCACGCCGATCACCGCGAGCACATAGAACCCGGCCTTGATGGCGGCAAGGAAAACATAGAATTTTGCGAAGAAGCCGGCGAGCGGCGGCACGCCCGCCATCGAAAACAGCAGCATCGCCATGAGAAACGCCATGGCGGGGTGAGTGCGGGCAAGGCCGGCAAGCTGGTCGATCGATTCCACCATGCCGGTCGAGCGCCGCATCGACAGGATGACGGCGAACACGCCAAGCGTCATGGTGACGTAGATCGCCACGTAGAGCATCACGCCCTGCACGCCCTCGGGCGTTCCGGCGGCAAGCCCGATCAGCGCATAGCCCATGTGACCGATCGACGAATACGCCATCAGCCGCTTGATGTTGCGCTGGCCTATGGCCGCGAAAGCGCCGAGCAACATCGAGGCAATCGAGACGAAGACGACGATCTGCTGCCACTCGCTGGTAATTCCCGGGAATGCCACCACCGCAGCGCGCACGAACATGGCAATGCCGGCGACTTTCGGCGCGGCTGCGAAAAACGCCGTCACCGGGGTCGGCGCCCCTTCGTAAACGTCAGGCGTCCACATGTGGAACGGGACTGCCGAGACCTTGAAGCAGAAGCCGGCGAACAGAAACACCAGGCCGAAGATCAGTCCTATTCCGCCGTGCGCGGCGGCGTGCGCGATGCCGGTGAAGCTGACGGTGCCGGTGAAGCCATAGACCAGCGAAGCGCCATAGAGCAGCATTCCCGACGACAGCGCTCCGAGCACGAAATATTTGAGGCCCGCTTCGGTGGAACGCAGCTGGTCGCGGTGGCTGGCGGCGACGACGTAAAGCGCCAGGCTCATCAATTCGAGGCCGAGATAGAGCGCGATCAGATCGGCGGCCGAGATCAGCATCATCATGCCGAGCGTCGACAGAAGAATCAGAACGGAATATTCGAAGCGCTCCTGACGCTCTTGCTTGGCGTAATCGATCGACATGGCGATCGCCGCAGCCGAGCCGATCAGCGCCAATATCTTGAGAAAGCGGGCAAAGTCGTCGACCACGAAGCTGCCGTTGAAGCTCGCGAGCTTGCCGGGCGGCAGCACCAAAACGATGATGCCGGTCAGGGCGAGCAGCGCGATTGCAGCAAGATCGATGACGCGCACCCCGACATTGACGCGAAAGACGCCGGCCATGAGCAACACCATGGCGCCGAGCCCGAGCACGATCTCGGGCAAGAGCGGAAGGAAGGCGGGAACTTGTGCAGCGCTCATCGCCTACCTCGTCAACGCCGCCGCCTGCACGCCGCCAAGCGCGTGATGATAATTGTCGATCAGCTGTGTCACCGACGCCGCCGAGAAATCAAGCACCGGCTTCGGATAGACTCCGATCAGGATGGTCACAATCACCAGCGGGGCGAGAATGCCGATCTCGCGCCAGCCGAGATCCTTGATCCATTGCAGGTTCGGCTTTTCCAGCCGGCCGAAAATGACCTTGCGGTAGAGCCACAACATGTAGGCGGCGGAGAGGATGGTGCCGAGCGTCGCCAGGGTCGCCACCCAGTTGTTGACGCGGAAGGTGCCGATCAGCGTCAAGAACTCACCGACGAATCCGGACGTGCCCGGCAGCCCGACATTGGCGAGCGCGAACACCATGAAGACGAAGGCGTAGATCGGCATGCGATTGACCAGCCCGCCATAGGCGGCGATCTCTCGGGTGTGCATGCGATCGTAGACGACGCCGACGCAGAGGAACAACGCCGCCGAAACAATGCCGTGCGAGATCATCTGAAAGATGCCGCCGGCGATGCCCTGCGCGGTGACTGCGAATATTCCCATGGTGACAAAGCCCATATGCGCCACCGACGAATAGGCGATGAGCTTTTTCACGTCCTCCTGCATCAGCGCAACGAGCGAGGTGTAGATGATGGCGATGACGGAGAGCGCGTAGATCAAGGGCGCCAGATGCTGCGAGGCCTCGGGAAACATCGGCAGCGAAAAGCGCAAAAATCCGTAGCCGCCCATTTTCAGGAGGATGGCGGCGAGAATGACCGAACCGGCCGTCGGCGCCTCGACGTGGGCATCCGGCAGCCAGGTATGGACCGGCCACATCGGCAGCTTCACGGCAAACGAGGCGAGGAAGGCGAGAAACGCCCAGGTCTGCAGCGCGCGTGGGAACGTGTGATGCAACAGCGTCGGAATATCGGCCGTGCCGGCATCCCAGTACATCGCCATGATGGCGAGCAGCATGAACACCGAGCCGAGGAAGGTGTAGAGAAAGAACTTGAAACTGGCATAGACCCGGCGCGGTCCGCCCCACACGCCGATGATGATGAACATCGGGATGAGGCCGCCTTCGAAAAAGAAGTAGAACAGCACCAGATCGAGAGCACAGAAGGTGCCGACCATCAGCGTTTCGAGAATGAGAAACGCGATCATGTATTCGCGCACGCGGCGCTGGATCGCCTCCCAGCTCGCCAGGATCGAGATCGGCATCAGCGCCGTGGTCAGAATCACGAACGGCAGCGAAATCCCGTCGACGCCCATCGAATAGGTGATGGCGCCGCCGAGCCAGGGACGCTTTTCCACGAACTGAAAATCGGCCGAGGATGGATCGAAGCGCCAGACCAGGATGAGCGAGATCGCAAAGGTAATGAGCGTCGTCCACAGCGCCACCCAGCGCGCGTTGCGCACGCCCGCCTCGTCATCGGACAAAAAGGCGATGAACAGCGCCCCGACCAGCGGCAAAAAGGTGACGACGGAGAGGATCGGCCAGCTCGTCATCCGTGCACTCCTGTGAACATGAACCAGGTGACGAATGCGGCGACGCCGATCAGCATGGCGAAGGCATAGTGGTAGAGATAACCGGTTTGCAGGCGGATGACGTTCCGCGTCACGTCGAGCACGCGCGTGGATACGCCATCAGGACCGAAGCCGTCGATAATGAAGCCGTCGCCTTCCTTCCATAGCAGCCGCCCCAGCCACATCGTCGGACGAACCAGGAGGAAGTCGTAGATCTCGTCGAAATACCATTTGTTGAGCAGAAATTCGTAGAGCAGATGTTGCTGGCGCGCCAATTCCTCGGGCAGATCCGGCCGGCGCATATAAAAATACCAAGCGACCAGAAAGCCGCCGATCATCATGATGGTCGGCGACAATGCGAGCAGGAGCGGCAGCTTCTCCTCTGCCGCGTAGAGCCTGTCCGCGGTCCCGAGATTCAGGGCCGCGTGGAAGAACACGTCGGCGCCGTGGCCGGTGAACAGCGACAGAACCGGCCACCCGGCGGCCAGTGAGCCGATGGCCAAAAACCCAAGCGGCACCAGCATCACCAGCGGACTTTCGTGCGCCGCCTCATAATGCGCGCGGTCATGCGGCTCGCCGTGGAAGGTCTTGAAGATGAGTCGCCACGAGTAAAACGCGGTCAGCGCCGCGGCGACGAGCGTCATCACAAAGCCGTAGCCCGCCATGGCGTTGGCGCTGACATCCGCCGACTCGATGATTGCGTCCTTGGAAAAATAACCGGCGGTGAACGGAAATCCGGTCAGCGCCAAGGTGCCGATCAGCATGGTCGCGTAGGTGAACGGCAGTTTGCGCCACAGCCCGCCCATGCGGCGGATGTCCTGCTCGTGATGCATGGCAATGATCACCGAGCCGGAACAAAGGAACAGCAGCGCTTTGAAGAAGGCATGGGTGAACAAATGAAACATGCCGACCGAGTAGGCCCCCACTCCCATGGCGACGAACATGTAGCCGAGCTGTGAGCAGGTCGAGTAGGCGATGATGCGTTTGATGTCGTTCTGCACGAGGCCGACGGTGGCGGCAAACATCGCGGTGGTGGCGCCGATGAAGGTCACGAACGCCGAGGCGCCGGGCGAAAGGGAGAATAACGGCGACAGCCGCGCCACCATGAACACGCCGGCCGTCACCATGGTGGCGGCATGGATCAAGGCGGAGACCGGCGTCGGGCCTTCCATGGCGTCCGGCAGCCAGGTGTGCAGCAGAAATTGCGCCGACTTGCCCATGGCGCCCATGAACAGCAACAGGCAAACCGTTGCCAGAACATCGACGTTGAAGCTGAGAAAGTGAAAGCTCTTGCCGACGAGGCTCGGCGCCTGGGCAAAGATGGTGTCGAAATCGACGGCTCCGGTCAGCGCGAAAACGGCAAAAATGCCGAGCGAAAAACCGAAATCGCCGACGCGGTTGACGACAAACGCCTTGATCGCCGCCGCGTTGGCCTCGGGCTTATAGTACCAGAAGCCGATGAGCAGGTAGCTCGCCAACCCCACCCCTTCCCAGCCGAAGAACATCTGCACCAGGTTGTCGGAAGTCACCAGCATCAGCATGGCGAAGGTGAAGAACGACAGATAACTGAAGAACCGGGGTCTGTAGGGATCGTCGGCCATGTAGCCGATCGAATAGAGGTGGACGAGCGAGGAGACAGTGGTGACCACGACCAGCATCACGGCGGTCAGCGCATCGATGCGCAGCGCCCAATCCGAATGCAGATCGGCGTAGCTGATAAAGCTGAACAGCCGCACGCGGGCCTCATGGCCGGCGATGCCCACGTCATAGAAGGCGTACCAGGACAGCACGCATGAAATCACAAGCAGCGTGGTGGTGATCAGCTCCGCCGCCCGCGAGCCCGCGGCCGGCGGCTCGGTGGCGTGTTCCTCCGTGTGCGCGACGCCAGTGGCGGCATGCGCTTCGTGCGGCGAAGGCGCCGCGCGCGGATGGCTTTCGGCGAGCAGCGGCGCCGCGTGATCATCGTGCGGCGGCGGAGGATCTTCGCCCGGGAACCGGTTGCGCGCGCCCGCAAGCGAAATCAGGCCGGCGATGATGGCGCCGATCAGCGGCAGCGCCACGATGGCTTCGTACATGCTGCCCTCAGCCCTTCATCAGATTGATGTCTTCGACCGCGATCGAGCCGCGGTTGCGGAAGTAAGCGACGAGAATGGCAAGTCCGATGGCGGCCTCGGCCGCCGCGACCGTGAGCACGATCAGCGCATAGACCTGTCCGACGATGTCGCCGAGAAAGCTGGAGAATGCGACGAGGTTGATGTTGACCGAGAGCAGAATGAGCTCGACCGACATCAGGATGATGATCACGTTCTTGCGGTTGAGAAAGATGCCGAAAATCCCCAGCGTGAACAGGATCGCGGCGACGGAAAGATAGTGCCCGAGCCCAATGATCATGACAGCCCCTGCCCCGGCTTGACATTGACCAGTTCGATCGCGCTCGCCCTCCCGCGCGCCACCTGCTGGTCGATATTCTGCCGCCGCACGTTCGGCTTATGTTGCAGCGTCATCACGATGGCCCCGATCATCGCGACCAGCAGAATGATGCCGGCCGCTTCGAAGAAGTAGACATATTTGGTGTAGAGCACGAGGCCGAGCGCCTCGGTGTTGGTGACGTTGGCCGCAAGCGCGGCGGATTGACGGGCCGCCGGCGCGATCACCCAGCCGCCGACAACGAGCAAAAGCTCGGCCAGCAGAATGCCGCCGATCAGCACACCCACGGGCAGATAGTTGAGCAAACCGCGGCGCAGCTCGGTGAAATCCACGTCGAGCATCATGACCACGAACAGGAACAGCACCGCAACGGCGCCGACATAGACCACGATCAGGATCATCGCCAGGAACTCGGCGCCGAGCAGCACGAACAGACCGGCCGCATTGACGAAGGCGAGGATGAGAAACAGCACCGAGTGCACCGGATTGCGGGCGGTAATCACCATCACCGCCGACGCCACGGTGATTCCGGCGAACAGATAGAAGAAAATGGCGTTGATGATCATTGCCCGGCAAGCTCAGCGATAGGGCGCGTCGAGCGCGATGTTTTTACCGAGCTCGCGCTCCCAGCGGTCGCCGTTGGCGAGCAGCCGCTCCTTGTCGTAATAAAGTTCTTCGCGCGTTTCGGTGGCGAATTCAAAATTCGGCCCCTCGACAATGGCGTCGACAGGGCAGGCCTCCTGACACAGCCCGCAATAGATGCATTTGACCATGTCGATGTCGTAGCGCGTGGTGCGGCGGGTGCCGTCGTTGCGCCGCGGGCCGGCCTCGATGGTGATGGCCTGCGCCGGGCAGATCGCCTCGCACAGCTTGCAGGCGATGCAGCGTTCCTCTCCGTTCGGGTAGCGCCGCAGCGCGTGCTCGCCGCGGAAGCGGGGCGACAGCGCACCCTTTTCGAACGGGTAATTGAGCGTCGCCTTCGGCTTGAAGAAATAGCGCATCGACAGCGCGAGGGCCTGGAAGAATTCCTTCAAGAACAACGAACGGGCGGCCTGATCGAGCTTCATGTCGGTAAACCTCGTATGCCGCTTAGTGGAAAGAGGGCGGAGCACCGCCGATGACTTTGCCGATCCAATAGCCCAACGTGGCGAGGATGGCGATGTCCACCCCCAAGACCAAGCGTCGGATGAGCGACAGCTTTTCCTCGAACGCCTCGCGCTCCTCGAGCGCTGTCGGGCCACCCTGCGCGCGCAAATGCCGGTCGAGCAGGCGCACGCCCGGCACGTAGATCGCAACCGCGATCACCGTGCCCCCAAGCGCGCCGAGCCAGGCCGGCAGCGAATATTCCATCGCCCACTCCGTTCATTGCGGCGCCCACCCGGTGATCTGCAAAACGCCGGCGACGATCACCACCATGGCTAATGAGATCGGCAGGAACACTTTCCAGCCGAGCCGCATCAGCTGATCGTAGCGATAGCGCGGCACGAACGCCTTCACCATGGCGAACATGAAGAAGACGAAGAACGCCTTGAGCACGAACCAGATCACGCCCGGGATCCAGGTAAACGGCACGATCGGGAACGGCGGCAGCCAACCGCCCAAGAACAGGATCGTGGCCATGGCGCACATCGTGCAGACCGCCACGTACTCGCCGAGCATGAACATCATGTAGGGCGTGGAGCCGTATTCCACCATGAAACCGGCGACCAGTTCCGACTCCGCCTCAACCAGGTCGAAGGGCGGCCGGTTGGTCTCGGCCAGCGCGGAGACAAAGAAGATCACCAGCATCGGGAACAGCGGCAGCCAGTACCAGCCGAACAATCCCCATGGGTGGTCTTGGGCCTTCACGATGGCCGAGAGATTGAGCGAGCCGACGCACAACAGCACCGTGATGATCACGAAGCCGATCGAAACTTCGTAGGACACCATCTGCGCCGCCGAGCGCAATGCGGCGAGGAACGG
>JASHVN010000659.1 GCA_030044555.1 Xanthobacteraceae bacterium
GTGACCGTGATCCACCCGCTGTTGATGTGCGCCCGCGACGCCGCGGGACGGATACACCGCCACCACGCTATCAACGAGGTGTCGCTGTTTCGCCAGAGCTATCAGGCGGCACGGTTGCGCGTCTTCATTGACGGCAAGGAGCGGTTGCCCCAGCTCGTCGCCGACGGCCTTCTGCTGGCGACCCCGGCCGGATCGACGGCTTACAATCTCTCAGTACAGGGACCGATCATCCCGATCGATGCGCCGCTTTTGGCGCTGACGCCGATCAGTCCGTTCCGGCCGCGGCGTTGGCGCGGTGCACTGCTCCCCGATCGGGCCCAGGTGACCGTTGAAGCGCTCGAAGCGGAAAAGCGGCCGGTCGCCGCGGTCGCCGACCACAACGAAGTACGCTCGGTTCATGCGGTTGAGATCAGCATGGATCACTCGGCCTCCATGCACATGCTGTTCGATCCGGGTCACAGCCTCGAGGATCGAATCCTCAGCGAGCAGTTCGGATACTGATCGGAGACCGGCGAGCAGAACGCGAAGGTTGAAACGAAGCACCTCATTTCGGCTGGTTATTTCTCGCTTTTGCTTCTGAGATATCCTTAACCACACCTTAACGGCGAAATCCTACGGTCCGGCGCATGGTCCGTATCGATTTCAACCGCCTGCGCTTTCTCGTCGTCGACGATAACGCGCATATGCGGCGCATTTTGCGCACGCTGTTGCACGGTTTCGGTACGCGCGAAGTTTATGAGGCGGAAGACGGCGCCGGCGCTCTCGAAGCCTTTACGCATTACATGCCCGATATCGTGCTCGTCGATTGGGTGATGCCGATCTTCGACGGCTTGGAATTGACGCAGATGATCCGGCAGCCCGGGTCCAATGCCAATCCTTATGTACCGATCATCATGCTTTCGGCCCATTCGGAGAAAAAGCGCATCGTCACCGCGCGGGATGCCGGCGTTACCGAATTTCTCGTCAAGCCGATTTCCGCCAAGGCTCTCTACGAGCGCATCCTCAACGCGGTCGCCAACCCGCGTCCGTTTATCAAGACGGGCAGCTATTTCGGCCCGGATCGGCGGCGCGGCGTCAACCCGAACTATGCCGGCCCGGAACGGCGCAAGGATGGAAAGTCGGAAGTGATCCACCAGCCGCAGCCCGATAAGGCTAAAGTTTTGATCTGACGAGAGAGAGCGAAACGCATATGGCGAGCCGCAAAGATTCAAGCGCCTCCGTGGCCACTTACGCCGACCACGAGGTCATTGTGCCGGCCCACAGCCTGCGCAACGCAGTCACCGCCGCTGCGGACTGCAACGACGACGATCCGATAGCGCACGCCGAAGCAGCGCTGGCGCAGTTGTCGAGCGAGTTCGGCGCCTGGATGCATGCCGAATGCGAGCGCCTCGAAGCGGCGCGCCAGACCGTGGCGCGCGAGGGTTTTAACGAGAAGACGCATGGCGCGCTGTTCCGCGCCGCGCACGACATCAAGGGCGAAGCGGCGACCTTCGGCTATCCGGAGTTGACCGGAGTAGCGGAAAGCCTTTGCCGGCTGCTCGAGCACACGCCGGATTTGGCGCGCATCCCGCAGCCGCTGGTCGACCAGCACGTCGATGCGCTGCGTGCGATCGGGCGCGAGTACGCCCGCCCCGATCTCGTTGACGTGGCGCATGCGCTTACGGCGCGCCTGCGCGATGTCACCGACGAATTTCTCAAGCACGAGAACAGATTCAGACCGGATTATCTGGAAGGCATTTTCGCCCCGCCGCTCGTTCCCGGCGCGGCCGGAGCATGATCTCCGCTCATCGCAGCATGATCGGCGACGGCATCGCCGTCAGGGTGACTTGCTTCGCAGGCGACGGGGGCCAGAGCGGAATAAGTTTCCTTTGAATCATTGTTCCGATCTTATTGTTGGAGCATGATCTTTCCGAAAACCGATATCCACTTTTCGGGATCATGCTCTAAGCCGCTTCCGATTGCTGATCGTCGG
This sequence comes from Xanthobacteraceae bacterium, assembly GCA_030044555.1. Classification (GTDB taxonomy): domain Bacteria; phylum Pseudomonadota; class Alphaproteobacteria; order Rhizobiales; family Xanthobacteraceae; genus BOG-931. The sequence goes on from JASHVN010000659.1 coordinate 1,973, forward strand.
CGAAACTTTCGTCGCGATCCTCAAAGATCAGCCCGTCGCAGAACAGCCGCGCCTCTTCGCGCGCCGCCTCGGTGGCGAAGCGGTGCAGAAGGGTAATAAGCGGCGCGAGTTCGCCAAATTCGTCATTTTCGCAACGCGTGAGCACGCGTTCGATCATGCGCCGCTGCAGTCGCGCGGCGCCGCCTGGTGTGTCGACGAAGCCGCCTTCGCGCATCGCTTCGACCGCCTCCTTGAAGGCGGGATAGGTCGAAGCAGGCAAGCCGGCCTTGTCGAATAGCGCGCGCAAGCCGGCAAAACCGCTATCGTGGATGAGGCCCGAAACGCGCGCGACCGACATATCCGCGAGCTCGGCCAAAGCCTCCTCGAACATTACGACGTTTCCGGACAGCAGCGCCCGCAATATCAGTCCCGCCGTCAGTTGGCCGCTCTCGCGGAGATGGCGGATGAGTGGGCGGACCTCGCCATCGGGCGTTTCCGCCGCAAGCGCGACCGCCACTTTTTCGCAGGCCTCGCGCGCCACCCGCAGCGCATAATCGCTGTCGAGCCATTCACGTCCGGCGACAAAGCGCGCCAGCACCTCAGACAATTTGCTGACCAGGACATGCCGCGTCGCCGCGCCGAGATCTTCGCGTGCAAGCAGCGGCTCGCGAATGGCGGCGAGATGGCCGTAGCGCTCGACGATGCGGTGAAGCGAGAACGGCGGGATGTCGGCGTCAGGATTTTCCAACAGGACGAGACAGGATTCCGCCGATCCGACTTCCGCGATGGCCGCGGCGACAGCGCGCGGCAGGGCGGCGCGGCCGGCGATCGCTTCCTGCACCGCGGTGCCGCTCATCGCCGCCGCATCGACCAGATCGGCATCGACGAATAGCGGAGACAGCGCGAATACCGGTGCCGCGATCTGCGGCTGGTCGGCGGTAAGGGCGTAAATCACCGCCGGTGGCGCCGCCGGGCTCGCTGCCAGTGCGTCGGCGAGTGCGCGCCGCACCAGCGGACACGGATCGTCGAGCAGCATCAGCATCGCGCCTTCGGCGGCGGCCGCATCGTCTTCCGACAGATCGGAATAGAGGTAGGCGCGGGCCAGCGCGCCGGTCGCTTCCGCCCGCTCACCCGTAGGCGCGTTGCGGACCCATTGGAGAAACTGGCGGACAATCATCGCTCACGCAAAGCCATGTTTCAGGTCAATGCGAGTCTAGACGCGCAGACTTAACAAAGCGTTCACCATAAAGTCCGGCAAACGCTAAGGAAAAAGGCCTTCCTGGCAGTCCCATGCGCACGCGGCGCGGCCGCAACAGACTTACGAACCGTCCACGGGATCTTTGAACAGGTCGAGGAGGTTTGTGGCCATCGTGGCAGGCGGCGGGGCCGTTGCACCGGGTGCGCGCGAATCGGGCGTGCTCCACAGCGGGCCTTTGGCCGATTGGCCGGACGGGCCGGCCACGTTATCGGCAAACAGGCCGTGGAACATCTGAGAATCGTTTTGCTGGGGCGCCGGAACTGCCGCCGCAAATGCAGTGGTTATGCCGGCGGTGTCGGGCACAAGCGAAAGAGGCCGGGAAACCGGCGCCGAATAGTTCGCGGCCTGCAGCACCGCGGGCGATCCTATCGGCCGCGAGCGCGCGACGTCGTAACGATCGGTAAGCACATCACGCACCTGCGCGAGGCTGCGGGCGGCGCCGGTCCGCGGGTTGTAGAAGATCGACCGGTTGGCCTGCGCCGCATGGGCGAAATAGTCGGCCCCTCTGGCGTTCGGATTGCTGGCGGCGAGCGAGATCAGCTGTGCCGCGCCGCCGGCGCCAAGAAAGTGCGCGATATAGAGTTCGCCCTCGCTCGGGGCGCGGCCGAGCTTTTGCGTCAAATAGGCCGCGTTGGCGTTGGTGAAGGCGCCCGCCATCACCGCATTGGCGGTTGGATCGCTGCGCAGCTTGAGAATTTGACTGCGCAGCGTCGGATCCTTCACCTCGTAATGTCCGGAGGCATTTCTGGTGATGGCGGCGGCGTAGCGGCCGTAGCCGAGCGCCGCGCCGGATTGTTTCATGGTGCCGAGCCAGGTCTGGTCGACGAATTGGAAGAGGCCGCGGGCCGAGGACGTCGAGGCGCCCGCACCCGGATTTAATCCCGACTCGACCTGCGCCGTTGCCAAGAGATAGGAAAAGCTCGTACCGGTGGCCTGTGACGCCTGACGAATGGCGCCGGTCACCGTCGAGACCGCGGCTGAGTTGCCGGGATCGACCAGCATCGAAGACACTCCCCTGCCGGCACCGCTGGCTCCCACCGCGATCCCAGGCAGCCGGCATCATTAACAGTTATGGTAAACAGAGCCTTAATAGGAATGGAGGCGCAAATGACGCAGCAGACCGCCATCCGGCACAAGCGCGGCGGACTTTACTTCGAGGATTTTGTCCCCGGCGAACTCGTCGAGCATCGCTATACGCGCACCGTCACGCAGATGGACAACATGTTGTTCTCCAATATGACGCTCAATCCGCAGCCGCTTCACATCGACCGGCACTTTTGCGAGCAGGAGACGGAATGGGGGCAGCCGCTGATGAACTCGCTGTTCACCCTGGGCCTGATGATCGGCATTCAGGTATCCGACATGACGGTGGGCACGACTATTGCCAATCTGGGCATGACCGACGTCAAATTTCCCCACCCGCTGTTTGAAGGCGACACCGTCCACTGCACCACCGAGGTGATCTCCAAGCGCGAATCGAAATCCCGCCCCGGCGCCGGCATCGTCGAATTCCATCACCGCGCCTACAATCAGGACAACAAGCTCGTTGCCGAGTGCCGCCGTCAGACCTTTATGCGCATGCGGCCGAAATCATAATGCGTTCGCTGCTGTTCGTTCCGGCCGACAGTCCGAGGAAGCTTGAAAAGGCGGTGACAAGCGGCGCCGACGCCCTGATCGTCGATCTGGAGGATTCCGTCGCCCTTGAGAACAAGGCGCCGGCCCGACAGAGCGCGGCCGGGTTTGTCAAGGAGGCGCTCGCGGCCAAGCCGCGGCCCTACATCTTGGTGCGCGTGAATGGGCTCGCGACCGGTTTGACCGACGCTGATCTCGATGCCGTCACGCCGGCCAGACCCGACGCCATCATGCTGCCCAAGGCGGAAGGCGGCACTTCTGTCGTTCACGCCGATGCCAAGCTCGCGGTACGCGAGGCCCTCAATGATCTTCCTGACGGCCACATCAAGGTTCTGCCCATCGCCACCGAAACCGCCGTGTCTTTGTTCGTCGCCGGCACTTTTGCCGGCGCGAGTGCTCGCCTGATCGGCCTTACCTGGGGCGCGGAAGATCTGTCCGCGGAGCTTGGCGCGCACGCCAACCGCGACCCGCAGGGCCGCTTCCTCGACCCCTACCGGCTGGCGCGGGCGCTCTGCCTTGCCGGAGCAGCAGCGGCGCAAGTACCGGCCATCGACACGGTCTTCGTCGACTTCCGCGACGAGCAAGGATTTCGTCGCGAGTGCGAAGACGCGCTGCGCGACGGATTTACCGGGAAGATGGCGATTCACCCGGCACAGGTGCCGATCATCAATGAGGTGTTCACGCCAAACGCCGAAGCCCTCGCGCGGGCGCAGGCGATTGTCGATGCGTTCGCGAAGAATCCCGGCGCCGGCGTGGTCGGCATCGGCGGCGTGATGTACGACCGCCCGCATCTGGCGCGGGCCGTGCGGCTGCTTGAGCGGCGTATTGAACCGGCGTCTTGACAATAGCGCGGCTGCAAATGATTTAACGCGCGGAGCGCACAAGCTTCATCGCGCATCGCTTCGATAGCGGGGCCTATCGAGGCCGTTGATCCATCAGCAATAACGACTGGCAAAACGATGACCGACGAAAAGACTGCCACGACGGACAAGAGCAGTTCCAACGATAGCGCAAAAACCACGAGCACGACCGAGAGCAGCACCTCAAGCAGCGGGGCGCCGGCCAATTACAGCCGCGGCGAAGGGCAGAAGCCGGTCACCGCAGCCTATCGGGACAACTGGAATTTGATTTTCGGCAACGAGACGGCAAAGCGAAAGACTTCAAACGCGAGCACGAAAACAAAGACCGCCAAACCGAAGACCGCGAAAACGAGCGCCAAAAAGAAGGTTGCCAAAAAGAAGACCGCGAAGGCGAAGACTGGGATTAAGAAGGCGAAGACGAGACCAAAGAATAAGCGATAAAAGCCGGGGCTGCGCGGCAAACGGATCTTTGCCGGTCAGCGCTTATTGTCCTGATAAACCGTCTTCGGGTCGAACACGCGCTCGTCGCGAAATTCGAGCTTCACCGCCCCGCCCTTTTGTCCCAGCGGCACCGCGCGATAAAAGCACGAGCGGCGGCCGGTGTGGCAGGCGCCGGCAATCTGCTCCACCTTGAGCCAGATCGCGTCCTGATCGCAGTCGACGCGCATCTCCACCACCCGCTGGGTGTGGCCGGACGTTTCGCCTTTGCGCCACAGCGCGCGCCGCGAACGGCTGTAATACCAGGCCTCGCCGGTTGCGACCGTTCGGGCCAGCGCCTCGGCATTCATGTGCGCAACCATCAGCACGTCGCCTGAGGCGGCATCCGTCGTGACGCAGGTCACGAGCCCATCGGCATCGAATTTCGGCGTCAGCGCCAAACCTTCTTCGAGGTCGGCGTTCGAGTGCGGAGGCGGGAACAGCAAGTCCTGGGACATATCAGGGCATCAAATCGAGGAATTGGGACGGAGCATCCGCTCGGCCGGAATGCCGGCCCCGACGCCCGGACTCTCGCCCAGGCTTGGCGATACCTATATATTCGTTGTCATGCTCAGCGATGTCTATAACCGACGAATTATCGAGCTTGCCGGCAACATTCCGCGAATCGGACGGCTTGCCGACCCCGATGCATCGGCCACCGCGCATTCGCGGCTGTGCGGCTCGACCGTCACGGTCGATCTGAAGATGGATGGCGATAGGGTCACCGATTTCGCCCATGACGTGAAGGCCTGCGCGCTCGGCCAAGCCTCGTCCTCGATCATGGCCAGCCATGTCATCGGCTCCAACGCCGAGGAATTGCGGCAATTGCGGGAAACCGTGCGTAAGATGCTCAAGGAAAACGGCGAGCCGCCGCGCGAAGGCAAGTGGGCCGACATCGCCGTGCTCGAGCCGGTGCGCGACTTCAAGGCGCGCCATGCCTCGACCCTGCTCACTTTCGATGCCGTGGTCGATGCCATCGGCAAAATCGAGGCCAAGCGCGGCGCCGAGGACGCAGCCAAGGCGGCCGCGGAGTAGCTTTTGGCCACCCTCGTCAGAAGCTGCATCAACGCCCC
>JASHVN010000660.1 GCA_030044555.1 Xanthobacteraceae bacterium
GCGCGTATCAGATCACGTATTGCTGCAGCGGCGGATAGCCGTTGAAGCCGACCGAGGAATAGGTCGCCGTATAGGCGCCGGCCGCCTCGATCAGCACCTTGTCGCCGATGGCGAGCGAGACCGGCAGCGGGTAGGGCGTCTTTTCATAAAGCACGTCGACGGAATCGCAGGTCGGCCCGGCGATGACGCAGGGCGCGGTCTGGTCGCGATCGTGCGTGGTGCGGATCGGATAGCGGATCGACTCGTCGATGGTCTCGGCGAGGCCGTGGAATTTGCCGATATCGAGATAGACCCAGCGCACCTCGTCCGCGGGCGAGCGCCTGGTGATCAGCACCACCTCGGCTTCGATGATGCCGGCATTGCCGACGAGGCCGCGGCCGGGCTCGACGATGGTCTCCGGCAATGCGTTGCCGAAATGCTTGCGCAGCGCGCGGAAGATCGCTTTGCCGTAGGATTCGAGCTTCGGCGTCTTACGCACATATTTGGCGGGGAAGCCTCCGCCAAGATTCACAATCGAAAGCGTGATGCCGCGCTCGGCGCAGCCGCGGAACACCGAAGCGGTCGAGGCCAGCGCCCGGTCCCAGGCCTCGATGTTGTGCTGCTGCGAGCCGACATGGAACGACACGCCGTGCGGGACGAGGCCGCTTTTGTGCGCGAGTTCGAGAATATCGGCGGCATAATCCGGCTCGCAGCCGAACTTCCGCGACAGCGGCCATTCAGAGCCGGAGCCGTCGCAGCGGATGCGGCAGATCACCCGGCTGCCCGGCGCGGCGCGCGCCAGCTTCTCCACCTCGGCCTCGCAATCGACCGCATAGAGCGTGACGCCGAGCGCGAAAGCGGTGGCGATCTCGCTCTCCTTCTTGATGGTGTTGCCGTAGGAGATGCGTTCGGGCGGAGCACCGGCGGCGAGCACGGCTTGGGTCTCGCTTACCGAGGCAACATCGAAGCAGCAGCCTAGTCCGGCGAGCAGCCGGAGGATCTCCGGCGCCGGATTGGCCTTCACCGCGTAGAACACTTTGCTGTCGGGCAGCGCCTTGGCAAAGCCGAGATAGTTTTCGCGGACGACATCGAGGTCGACCACGAGGCAAGGTCCGTTTTGGGTCCGGCGTTTGAGAAATTCGCGGATACGTGCGGTCATGCCACACTAGCTCCCCTATCCGGCCGGCGGCGCAGCCGCCGAAGTGAACCTCCTGCAACGCGCGCGGTTACGCCCCATGCGAAGCCGCTTGCATCGCTGTGATGGCTGCCTTGGTCCGGATGAGGGAGATCCCGTTCCGCACTGCTGGCAAAGAAGGACAAAGCCCTTTCGGTGTCCCCGGCATTGGCGCCGGCAGTAACCAAAAAAGCCCTTCCGTCGTTGCTTTAAGCCGCGTCGCCCGTGGAGAGCGGGCTATGCCGGTTTCGCCTCCGGCTGCCGGTCGCGGGTGCAAGGAAGTAATTCTTCTTCCTTAGGCGGCTGTCCGGCCTCTTGTCCGGATGCCCACCGACCGACACACGGCCACAGGCACGTGCGAAATTGGGCAAACAAAAAATAATCCATTGCGTGCGAAGCCGCAAGCATTTTGGTCTTAACGAAAGGTAACGGCGAATGTTTCGGTGCGCGCGGCGCTGCGCGCCCGGTCACTCGCGTCCCGATTCCGAAGTTCGGACGTATTGGCGGCGGCTCTGATGCGTCGCTAGGCGACGAACGGCTCGACGCGATGCGCGGCGCGCAGAAACTGCACCATGACCGCAAGCCCGCAGAGCATGAAGATGCCGTCGAGGATGTGAGCGCCGAGCGCGCCCAGCCCGACCAGGCTGGCGATCGCCCAGCTGCCCGCAAAGGCGGCGCCGAAGACCTCGGCGCTGATCAGAACAGCTGCGCTGACCACGGTCAGCACATGAGGCCACTGGATGCGCCGGCGGCGCTGGATGCCAACATCGCTCATGGGCCGGCACTTAGGCTGAAACCGCTGCTGATGCAAGGCCGCAGGCCTCGCGGGTCGTGCCTCAGCCCGAATGAGGCCCCAATCTTGCTGCGATCGGCGGCTGTTAGGCATTGGGCAATTGGGCCCGTGACTCGGGCAGTACCGGCGCGACAAGCAACCCGGTTCGGGCTACACTCCCGCGTCTTCGGCAGGCCGATGTTCAGCAGGCCGGCTTGAGTGGTTTTTCGGGTCATGGCGGTGCGCAAGGCGAAGCGGGTCAGAGCATGGCTTTGGGCGATCACCTTGGCGATCCTCGCCGGGGGAACGGCGCTGCCCATCGCCGCGCATGCGCAATTTTTTGGCGACCGCTGGGGTGGTTGGGGATCCGACCAGCGCTACTGGCGGCCGGCGCCGCAGCAGCGACCCTTTTCGTTCCCGTTCTTTCGCCAGTTCTCGCCGTTCGGCGGCGGTACGCCGGCCTATCGGCCGCCTGAATCCTACAGGGCGCCGCCGTCGCACAAACCAGAGACGCCGCCGACCACCACAGTCGCGGTCATCGGCGACTCGATGGCCGATTGGCTCGCTTACGGGCTTGAGGAGGTTTACGCCGATCAGCCGCAGATCGGCATCGTGCGCGAAATTCGCTTGAACGCCGGCCTCATCCACTACGAGCCGCGCAACGACACGTTGGAATGGTCGCAAGCCATCAAGGACACGCTGGCAAGCGAAAAGCCCGCCGCCATCGTCGTCATGCTCGGCTTGAACGATCGCCTGCCGCTGCGCGCGCCGATGCCGCCGCATGACGCCAAGGACACGGCCAAGGATGCGGTCAAGGATGGGGCCAAGGGGGCGGCGGCCAAGGGTGCGGCACAGGCCGCGCAGCAGGGCCAACAGGCAAAGGACGGCAAGCCGGCGGCGCAATCCGCGCCGGCAGCGGCCGCCAATGCGGGCGAACAGCCGCCGGCCGCGGCGGCCGAGGAGCATGTTGTCCCCGGCGCCAGCTACGATTTTCGCACCGATGAGTGGGCGAAACTCTACGCCAAGCGCATTGCCGACATGATCGCCGCACTCAAGAGCAAGGGCGTGCCGGTGCTCTGGGTCGGCCTGCCGGCGATCCGCGGCCAACACGGCACCGCCGATATGAACTACCTCGACGATCTCTATCACGCGGCGGCGGACCGAGCGGGGATCACCTACGTCGACGTCTGGGGCGGTTTTGTCGACGAGGACGGGCACTACGCGGTGGAGGGGCCGGATTTTGAAGGCCAGACCCGGAGGCTGCGCACCGGCGACGGCGTTCACTTCACCAAATACGGCGCGCTCAAGCTGGCGCATCTGGTCGATCAGGAATTGAGCCGCGTCCTGGCCAATCCCGCGGCGTCAATTGCACCGACGGCGCCGCAGGTTGCGGCGCCGGCAAAACCGGGCACGGTGCGTCCGGCCGTCGGCCCGGTGCTGTCGCTCACCACGGCTGATGGCGGCAACGAGCATTTGAATAACGTCGACGGCGGCAACCTGTTGGGCGGCGGCAGTGGTCCGGGCGCGCTTGTCTCCGAAGACCCGACTGCAAAGAACGTGCTCGTGCACGGCGACCCGCTCAACCCCCCGGCCGGGCGCGCCGACGATTTTACCTGGCCGCCACACAATGCCGATGCCGGCGCAGCGACTCCAGCAACTCCGGTGAAACAGTAGGTGGGGTTACGCCAGCGGTCCGCAGGCGCGCTCACCGCGGCAACAGCGTCGAACCCATCAAAAATTTATCGACGGCGTGGGCGGCTTGGCGGCCTTCGCGGATCGCCCAGACAACGAGCGATTGGCCGCGTCGCGCGTCGCCGGCGGCGAAAACCTTGGCAAGCGAAGTCTGGTAATCGTCGGTGGTGGCAGCGACGTTGCCGCGGCGGTCGAGCGCGAGGTCGAGTTCTTTGATCATGCCCTCGTGTACCGGATGGACGAAGCCCATCGCCAGCAAAACGAGGTCGGCATCGATGGTAAATTCCGAGCCGGAAATCGGCTTGAACCTGTCGTCGACGCGCACGCAGTGGAGCTTCTTCACCGTGCCGTTCTCGCCGGAAAAGCCGGTGGTGTTGACGGCGAATTCGCGCTCGGCGCCTTCCTCGTGACTCGACGAGGTGCGCAGCTTGAGCGGCCAGTTCGGCCAGGTCAGCGCCTT
>JASHVN010000661.1 GCA_030044555.1 Xanthobacteraceae bacterium
ACTGCAGGCATCATCCTGCGCAAACGCCTTATCCGGCGACTGATCTCGCCGCAGCAGGCAACGATGTTTTTGCCGATGATCTGTTTTTCACATTGTCGGGTTCAATGACGCGGCGGCTGGCGCAATGGCGCCGCGGCGCGGGCTTTGCGGCCACGCGCTCCGACTGGCTCGATCGCGCCATCGGCATCGGCAGCGACATCCGGGTGCGGCTTCCGGACCGTGAGCTCATCGGCCGCTGCGAGGCGCTCGACGAGGCCGGCCGCTTGTTGCTCCGTCTTGCCGACGGCAGCCTGGAGACGATCGCGGCCGGCGACGTATTTCCGCTCGGCGACGCAGTTGCGCGCCCGCTCCGCGAAGAGAAGATACAGGGCCATGGCGCAAAGTGAAATGGCGCAAAGTGAACTCGTCTTCGCGCCTCTCGGCGGTATCGGCGAGATCGGGATGAACCTCTCGATCTACGGCTTTGGCGACGAAAGGCGGCGGCAATGGCTCGTTGTCGATTGCGGCGTGTCGTTCGCGTCCGAAGAGCATTTGCCCGGCATCGATCTCATTATGCCGGACATCCGTTATCTGATCGAGGAGCGTAAAAACATCGTCGGCCTCGTGCTCACGCACGGCCACGAGGATCATTTGGGCGCGCTCATCGATTTATGGCCGCGGCTGAACGTGCCGCTTTACGCAACGCCATTCACTGCGGCCCTGTTCGAGGCCAAGCGTGCCGCCGAGCCGGGCGCGCCGCAAATCCCGATCAACGTCGTGCCCTTGCGCGGGACCTTGACGCTCGGTCCATTCGCCGTCGAATTCGTCAGTGTGGCGCATTCGATCCCGGAATCGAACGCGCTGGCGATCCGCAGCCCGGCGGGCACCGTGCTCCATACCGGCGATTGGAAGATCGATCCGACGCCGCTCGCCGGTTCGACGACCGATGCGGTGCGGCTCAAGGCGCTGGGCGACGACGGCATTCTCGCGCTCGTCGGTGATTCCACCAACGCCATCCGCGACGGCCGCTCCCCCTCCGAGGCCGACGTCGCCAAGACCATTGCCGAGCTGGTCCGCACCGCGCCGGCGCGCGTGGCGGTCACCACCTTCGCCTCTCACGTCGACCGGATCCGCGCGGTGGCCGACGCCGCGCGCGCTGCCGAGCGTGAGATTGTCGTGGTCGGTCGCGCCATGGAGCGGGTCGTGCAGGTTGCGCGCGAGACCGGTTATCTCGACGGGGTGCAGGACTTCCGCGGACCGGAAAGCTACGGTTATCTGCCGCCGAACAAGGTTTTGGCGCTGTGCACCGGCAGCCAGGGCGAGCCGCGTGCCGCGCTGTCGCGCATCGCCGAGGACGACCATCCCGACATCGCGCTCTCGCGCGGCGACAGGGTGATCTTTTCCTCGCGCGCCATTCCGGGCAACGAGAAAGCCGTTGACCGGGTGATCAACGGCCTGATCGCGCAGGGCGTGGAGGTGATCACCGACCGCACCCACCTCGTGCACGTGTCCGGCCATCCGCGGCGCGCTGAGCTTCTGGATATGATCGGCTGGGTGCGGCCGCAAATCCTCATCCCGGCCCACGGCGAGGCGCTGCACCTTTCCGAACACGCCGAGCTTGCCCGCCGCGCCGGCGTCCCGCAGGTGCTCCTTTGCCGCAACGGCGATCTGGTGCGTCTCGCTCCCGGCAAGGCCGAAATCATCGACGAGATTCCCTCAGGCCGCCTCTACAAGGACGGCGCGCTTCTGGTGGCGGCCGAAGCACGCACTGTGGCGTCGCGCCGGCGCCTCAGTTTCTCCGGCCTGGTCACCGTGGCGCTGGCATTGAGCGAGAAGGGCGCGCTCGTCGCTGATCCCGAAATCGAGCTGTTCGGCATCCCCGAACGCGATGCTGCCGGCGCACTGATGCTCGATGCCGTCCGCGATGCCGTCGAAGAGGCATTCGAGTCGCTGCCCAAGCCGCGACGGCGCGACCCGGATTCAGTTGGCGAGGCGGCACGGCGCGCGGTCCGCTCGGCCATTGCCGAACGCTGGAACAAAAAGCCTATGTGCCACGTGCACGTGCTGGTCGTGTAGGATGCCGTCTGCCGGGCGCAGGAGATTGCAGGCATGATCGGCAGGCTCAATCATGTGGCCATCGCGGTCCGCGATATCGGCAAGGCGGCCAAAATATATCGCGATGTGCTCGGGGCGGACGTTTCGGCGCCGGTGCCGCAACCGGACCACGGTGTGACCACGGTCTTCATCGCCCTGCCCAATACCAAGATCGAGCTGCTCGAGCCGCTCGGCAAAGAATCGCCGATCGCCAAATTCCTTGAACGCAACCCGGACGGCGGCCTGCACCACCTCTGCTACGAGGTGTCCGATATCGGCGCCGCGCGCGATGCGCTAAGGGCTGCCGGGATGCGGGTGCTCGGCGACGGCGAACCGAAAACGGGTGCCCATGGCAAGCCGGTGCTGTTCCTGCATCCGAAGGACTTCGCCGGTACCTTGGTCGAACTGGAACAGGCTTGAGCCTCGAATGTCGAAGGCCACCTATTTTGCAATCTTTTTCCTGATTTGGTGGGTCGTGCTGTTTGCGGTGCTGCCCTGGGGCGTCCGCAGCCAGCATGAAGGCGGGGAGGTCGTCCCGGGGACCGATCCGGGAGCGCCGGTTATTCCGAAATTGGGCCGCAAACTCGCCTGGACGACACTGGTCGCGGGCGTGCTATTTGCCGCCTTCTATCTGGTCTTCACCAGTCACTTGGTGCTGCTCGACAGTTTGATCGGCCACTTGGGTCCGCACTTCTCCGATTAGAAAATGTCAATAATATCAAATACTTGGTTGAATTTAGCGGGGAAGCCGGGCGCTGTGCTCGAACAGCGCGGCACGCAAAAAGAACAAAGCAGGACGAAAAGAAAAGGCAGGGTCATGCCCTGCCTTCAATTCCTTGTCCCAGGTCTTCGCCCACACCAAGGTTCTGCGGCTTTGCTGTTTGGCGTGGCGGCGGCGTTGCTTTCGCGCTCTGAAGACCCATCCTCCCAAGACTTGGACCGCTATCGCCAATGACCGCGTTCAAACTCGCGGTATCGTGATAGCTGCTGCATTGGTAATCCAACTTAGAACCTTTGTCATCAGCCCACGGGACGTCAAAGAAGAAAAAATATGCCCCTGTCCGGTTCCACGGCCCATTTGGGGGTGGGCGGGGTTCCTCGCCGGCCCACCGGGGAGGGTGCTTGTCTTTCCTGTGCCTTTGCGGCTTGAGTGCGCGAGCGACCCCATCCCTCAGACCGAAAAGCTTGCATGCGCCTTTCCCGTTTCTTTCTCCCGATCCTGCGCGAAACGCCCAAGGAAGCCGAAATCGCTTCGCACCGGCTGATGCTGCGCGCCGGCATGATCCGTCAGGAAGCTGCCGGCATCTATTCGTTCCTGCCGCTTGGCTTCCGCGTGCTGCAGAAGGTCTGCCAGATCGTGCGGGAGGAGCAGAACCGGTCCGGCGCGATCGAGCTGCTCATGCCGACCATCCAGTCCGCTGATCTGTGGCGCGAGAGCGGCCGGTACGATGCCTATGGCAAGGAGATGCTGCGGATTAAGGACCGCCACGACCGCGACATGCTCTACGGGCCGACCAACGAGGAAATGATCACCGCGATTTTTCGCTCTTATGTCCGCTCGTACAAGGATTTGCCGCTCAACCTCTACCACATCCAATGGAAGTTCCGCGACGAGGTGCGGCCGCGCTTTGGGCTGATGCGTGGGCGCGAGTTCCTCATGAAGGACGCCTATTCGTTCGATCTCGACTTTGAAGGCGCCAAGCACGCCTATAACCGCATGTTCGTCGCCTACCTGCGCACATTCGCCCGCATGGGCCTGCGCTCGATCCCGATGGTTGCAGAAAGCGGGCCCATCGGCGGCAATCTCTCGCACGAATTCATCATTTTGGCCGATACCGGCGAAAGCGAGGTGTTCTGCCACAGCGACTATCTCGGTTTCGACGTCCCGGGTCCCGATGTCGACTTCGGAAATGTCGCCACCCTGCAGAAAATCGTCGACCAATGGACCTCGCTCTACGCCGCCACGTCGGACAAACACGACGAAGCCGCCTATGCGGCGCTTTCCGGCGACAAGCGCCTCTCGGCCCGCGGCATCGAAGTCGGCCACATCTTCTATTTCGGCACCAAATATTCTACCCCGATGAAGGCCCTGGTGGCCGGCCCCGACGGGGTGGAGCGCCCCGTGCACATGGGGTCCTATGGCATTGGCCCGAGCCGGCTGGTTGGCGCGATCATCGAGGCCTTTCACGATGAGGTCGGCATCAAATGGCCGCAGCCCGTGGCTCCCTTCCAGGTGATCATCCTCAATTTGAAGCAGGGCGGCAGCGATACGGATGCGGCTTGCGAGCAGCTCTATGCGGCGCTTACGGCGAAGGGCATCGACACCCTCTACCACGACCTTGACGAGCGGCCGGGCGCCAAATTCGCCACGGCCGACCTCATCGGCATTCCCTGGCAGATCCTGGTCGGGCCGCGCAGCCTCGCCGAAGGCAAAATCGAGCTCAAACGGCGCTCTGACGGGCTGCGAGAGCTCTTAAGCCCTACCGATGCGCTGATCCGCCTCAGTGCATGAGTGCATGAAGTTGTGCGCTGTTCCTTGTGAATGCGCGGATTTCTGGCTTGAAAGTGCCAGAATCGTGTGAAACTCCGCTCATTCGCGGGGACTTGACCTGAATGTCCGAGCCGACCGGCACCCATCCCTTCTCCCCCTTCGAGTGGATGCTCTCGCTGCGCTATCTGCGTGCGCGCCGCAAAGAGGGATTCATTTCCGTCATCGCCGGCTTTTCCTTCCTGGGGATCATGCTCGGAGTGGCGACCCTGATCATCGTCATGGCGGTGATGAACGGCTTCCGCCAGGAACTGCTCGACAAGATTCTCGGGCTCAACGGCCATCTGCTGATCCAGCCGCTCGAGCGCCCGCTCACCGATTGGGATGCGGTCGCGGATCGCGTCTCCAAGGTTCCCGGCGTGCGCCTCGCCGCACCCATCGTCGAAGGCCAGGCGCTGGCGTCATCGCCGTTCAACGCCTCGGGCGTTCTCGTCCGCGGCATCCGCGGCGCCGACCTGGAGAAGCTCGGCTCCATTGCCAAGAACATCCAGCAAGGCTCGCTTGAGGGCTTTGATCAGCGCGACGGCCTCGTCATCGGCAGCCGGCTTGCCGATTCGCTGTCGGTGCGGGCGGGCGACAACGTAACGCTGGTATCGCCCCGCGGCGCGGTCACTCCCATGGGAACGACGCCGCGTATCAAAACCTACAAGGTGACGGCCGTTTTCCAGATCGGCATGTCTGAATACGATTCCGCCTTTGTCTTCATGCCGCTGCCGGAGGCGCAGGCCTATTTCAATCGCAACGGCGACGTCACCGCCATTGAGGTCTATACCGACGACCCCGATCGCGTCGATGAGTACCGCAAACTCATCGTCGATGCCGCCGGCCGGCCGATCTACACGATCGACTGGCGTAACCGCAACGCGACGTTCTTCAATGCGCTCGAGGTCGAGCGCAACGTCATGTTCTTGATCCTGACGCTGATCGTGCTGGTGGCGGCGCTCAATATCGTGTCCGGCCTGATCATGCTGGTGAAGGACAAGGGCAGCGACATCGCTATCTTGCGCACGATGGGCGCGAGCCAAGGCGCCATCATGCGCATCTTCCTGATCACAGGGTCGTCGATCGGCATCGTGGGGACGTTTGCCGGTTTCCTGCTCGGCACCATCGTCTGCGCCAACATCGATACCATCCGGCGCTTTCTCTCCTGGCTTACCCATACCGACTTGTTCAATCCGGAGCTCTATTTCCTCTCCAAGCTTCCCGCCGACATGAACGTGAAGGAAACCACGGCCGTCGTGGTCATGGCGCTGGGACTGTCATTGTTGGCGACGCTCTATCCATCCTGGCGGGCAGCGCGGCTCGATCCGGTCGAAGCGCTTCGCTACGAGTGATCGGGCACAATGGACGAGACAACCACCGTAACCAAGACGCCGGCGCCGCCCAATGAGGAGCAGGAGCATCCGTTTCTCTTTCTGCGCGGCATCAGCCGGCAATTTCATCAGGGAGACTCGACCCTCGATGTTCTCAGAGGCGCCGAGCTTGCGGTATGGGCCGGTCAGTCGGTGGCTCTGGTGGGGCCGTCCGGCGCGGGCAAATCGACGCTTCTGCACATTGCCGGGCTGCTCGAACACCCTGATTCCGGCGAAGTCTATATCGACACCGTGGCCACCTCGCATTTGAGCGACAGCCAGCGCACGCGCATACGGAGGAACGACATCGGCTTCGTTTATCAGTTCCATCACTTGCTGCCGGAGTTCTCGGCGCTGGAGAACGTGATGTTGCCGCAGATGATCCGCGGCCTGTCGCAGCGCGAGGCGAGCGCGCGGGCCGGCGAGCTGTTGACTTATCTCGGGCTCAAGGACCGCCTGACCCATCGGCCGGCCGAGCTGTCGGGCGGCGAGCAGCAGCGCGTTGCCATCGCGCGCGCGGTCGCCAACGCGCCGCGGATGCTTTTAGCCGACGAGCCTACCGGCAATCTCGACGTTCACACCAGCGAGCACGTGTTCGAGACGCTCACCCAGCTGGTGCGCGCCTCCGGCCTTGCGGCCATCATTGCGACCCACAACCTCGATATCGCCGCGCAAATGGATCGCCGCGTCACCATCCGCAATGGCCTTGTGGTCGAGCTGGCGTGAGGCGCTGCCGGCGTCGTCTTGAATCCAGAACGAGTTGGATCCGGAACGAAAAACCGGTTTCCACTATTCGGGATCATGCTCTAATAATTGTGCTGCCGCCACCGATGAGCCGGCGCCGCATAGGATCCAGGCTGCGGCACATATTGGGTGTTGCGGTCGCAAAAGCCGCCCATTCCGCTCAGCGTCGCCATGCATTGCTGGAAGCTGACGAAGCCGCAATTGCTGCTGCCACCCATTTGGCCGCCATAATATGCGCACCATGGATAGTTTTGCGCCTCGGCTCTGCCGCCGCCGACACTCGTCAAGGCAATGACCCCGAGCATCAGCAAGATAACCTTCATGATCGCCTCCTCATTGGTGTTGGCTTGGTCGGGACCTCGTTATTTGGCGCGGCATAAGCCGCGATCGCTAGGGCAGCGCAGATCTGCGCAGAACGTGCGCGAGACTAATATTGCGCAGGGTTATGGCGGCCTCGGCGCGGTACCCATACCGGCACGGGCGGAGCGTAGGTGGTATTGCGCATGCAAAAGCCGCCAATTCCGCTTACCGAAGTCCGGCATTGCTGCTCGGTGACGAAGCCGCAATTGCTCGTCCAATCGCCCATGTTCAACACCGCGCACCACGGATAGTTCTGCGCGTCGGCACGCGTGCCGAAACCGGAGATGGCGCCGAGAAGCGCTGCTCCCAACAACAGACGTTTCATAGTCAGCTCCAAGGTTTTGCAACGCATTGAGACGGATAAGGGTGTGTTACCGCGGATCATGTCGTCCCATCCAAGGACGGGCGCTCACTGGTAGTGTCTGCGCCGGCGGCGGACGGACCGCTGCGGTCCGGCAGGCGGCTGATATTGGGTATTGCGGTCGCAGAAGCCGCCGATGCCGCTCACGGTCGCCATACATTGCTCGAAGGTCGTGAACCCGCAATTGGTGCCGCCGCCGCCCATGACGCCTCCGTAATAGGCGCACCACGGATAGTTTTGCGCCTGCGCCGGCGTGCTTACGGCA
>JASHVN010000662.1 GCA_030044555.1 Xanthobacteraceae bacterium
CATCAGCGGCAGCATCGCGGCGTTGCCGAGGTGGAAGAGCAACATGCAGCCAGCGAAGATGAGAAGCGGCCGGCTCTGCATCAACGCGCCGGGTTTGATTCGCAGCCGCGGCTGTTTGACCGGCGCCCCATGTGCGCGTTCGGGATCGATCTCCGCCGGTGCGATCATGCGCAGCGCGAAAAGCGCCGGAACGAGCAGCAGCACTGTGACGATGAACACCGCGCGCGCCGAAATAAAATACCCGCAGGCGCCCATGGCCGCTGCTGCCAAGCCGTTGCCGACGGAGGCAAAGCGGGCATTGCGGCCCAAGCGCTCGCCGATTGCGGCATGCCCCACCAGGCCGAGGCTGATCGCGGCCATGGCCGGTCCGAGCACGCAGCTGGCGAGCGAATGCAGGACCGAAGCCGCCAGCACCATCGGAAAGATCGGGAGGAGCGCGTAACCCAAGGCGCTGATGCAGATCGCGGCAACAGAAAGTGCGGCGACCAGACGTTCCGAACGCGCCGCATCGACCAGGGCGCCGCCGGGCATCTGTCCCACCAGAGATACGAAGCCGGCGGCTGAGAGCACGAGGCCGATATCGATCTGAGTCCAGTGCTGCGTGGTCAGATAGACCGAGACAAACGGTCCGAATCCGGTCTGCACATCGGCGACGAAAAAAATGAACCAATCGAGCCCGCGCAGACTGCGCCGCGATGGTGCCGACGGCGTCGATGGCGGTTCGACACGCTGCGGCTGCTCAGGCGGCGCGCTTTCCCCGCCTGAGCTTACGCCATGCGCATTCGGCCGGTCCTCGGCGCGGCGTGACAGATATGCGGGCAGATGAATCTCCAGGAGTTCCAAAGTTCCAAACACGATTGTTAGTTGGAGGCGACCACGTTTCGTGTTCGTGCGTCATTCGTATGGCAGCCGTTCAAGCTTGCCGAGCGCACCGAGAACGACGACGGGCTTACCCTCCTGGTACTCGGGAGCGGCTTTCACCTGATCGCGGGTCAATTCGAGCGCGATATATTCATCGGGCTTCCCCGGTGCCGGGAAGTGCAGCGCGTTCCAGTCGACCGCGATCTTGCGGCTGCCGACGCCGAGAAAGCCGCCAAAATCGATGATCGCGGCCCGCACTTGGCCGGTCCGGTCCACCAGCACGTCGACGATCCGGCCCATGTCTTCATTGGCGGCGCTGCGCACCTCGCGGCCGAGAATCCCCTGCACTTCGTGCGTATTGAGAACCGTGACCTCCGGTATGGCATGCGGCAAAGCCGGCGGTGTGGCCGACGGACGCGCCGACGGTGGAGCCGATGGATTCACCGGCGGTGTAGTTGACGGATTCACCGGTGGCGCGGGCGACGGTTTGGTTGGTGGATTGGGTGGCGTGGGCGCCGCAGAATTGTCTGCAAGGGCCGCGGTGAGCGTGATAGCCATCGCGAATAGCGCGCTTGCCGCTCGCGCCAATATTTCTGTCGCCGCTCGCCGATCCCCGCCCATAACAACCTCCGGCGTTTGCCAGTAAAGTTCCCGCGTGACTAGACCTTGATCCAATTCGATTGAATCGGATCAATGTCTAAATTTTTCCTTTGAGCATGATCTTATCCGAAAACCGGTTTCCACTTTTCGGGATCATGCTCTAAGCCGGCGAAGGCCCCCTCAGTTCCACTGCGCGCAGCAGCGCGGCACGGAACTCGCCCAGCCGGATGCGAAATCAGGACGAAAAAACGATGGAAACCCGGATATCGCCGGTGATCCGCGGCGTATCGAGTGAGACGGTGTCGCCATGCCGCCGCACGCGCAGGTCAACGTGTGAGGCGCCGAGCTGCAGATTGCGCAGGATTACCTCGTCGACAAACGGCGGCAGCGCGGGGTTGCAGAGCCGGATCTCGCCATTGAATGGGTCGAATTGCAGACCGAGCGAAGCTTCCAGCAGCGTGAATGGCGTCGCGCTGGCCCAAGCCTGCGGCGTACAGGCGACAGGATAGAGGGTAGGGCCATGGCCGAGGTGGCGCTGGAACCCGCAGAACAGTTCCGGCAGCCGCCGCAAATCCATATAGGTGCCGGCGTTGAACAAACCTTCGAACAGCGTGGCGATCGCCCGCTTTTGTCCATACCGCGCCAGCCCGAGAGCGATGAGCGCGTTGTCGTGCGGCCAGATCGATCCGTTGTGATACGACATCGGATTGTAGCGCGCTTCGCTCGTCGCCACGGTGCGAATGCCCCAGCCGGAGAAAAAATGCGGCTGCAGCAGGCCTGCCGCCACGCGCGCCGCGCGGTCCGCCGAAGCGATGCCGGTAAATAGCGCCTGACCCGCATTCGAGGCGCGCACGCGGCAAGGATTTTTCTCGCCGTCAAGCGCCAGCGCATAGGTTTCAAGCTCCGGGCACCAAAAGGCGGTTTCGAAACGCTCGGCGAGTTTTTGCGCTTCCTGATCGAGCTTGCGCGCGAGGCTCTCGCGGCCGAGCCGGCGCGCGCAGCGCGCGGCGACATGCTTGGCCGCATAGACGTAACCCTGCACCTCGGCGAGTGCGATTTCTCCCTCGGCGAGGCGGCCGTCAGCATGGAAAATCGCGTCGTGCGAATCTTTCCAACCCTGATTGGCAAGGCCTTGCTCGGTCGCGCGCCGGTATTCAACGAAGCCGTCGCCGTCAGGGTCGCCAGGACCGGCGATCCAGCCCAAGGCCGCTTCGATGTTTGGCCAGAGCTCGGCGATGGTTTCGAGATCGCCGGTGCGTTCGGCATAGAGCCCGGCGAGCAGCACAAATAGCGGCGTCGAATCGACGCTGCCGTAATAGAGTCCGAACGGCACTTCGCGCAGCGTCGCCATCTCGCCGCCGCGCATTTCATGCAAGATCTTGCCGGGTTCGGCGTCGGCATAGGGATCGGTTTTCTTCGCCTGGAAGGCGGCGAGGCGGCGCAGCACGCCACGCGCCACGTCAGGACTCCACCACAGCATCTGCAGTGCCGTGATCAGCCCGTCGCGGCCGAACGTCGTGGAGAACCAGGGAATGCCCGCATAAGGGTAGCGGCCCTGCGGGGTGTCGGTCATCAGCATCGCCAGATCGGCGGCCGAGCGGCACAGCATTTCGTTGAAGCGGTTGTTCGACGTTTCAACCGCGGTGCAATGATGCGCCGACTGCCGAAGCTCGCGGCGCGCGGCAATCAACCCGCGCAGGAAGGGCCGCGCCCGTGATGACGGATCGCAGCTGACGGCGACAAAAATCGGCTTTGTCTCGCCGGGATCGAGGCGGAGATCATACGCGGCGCTGTCGACGGTAAGCCGTTGCGGCGGCGGGTCGAAGGTCAGCGTGGTCCGCCGCAGCTTGGCGTCGAGCCCATGATAGCTGAGCACAACCTCGTCGTCGTCGTGCAGCTTCGCGTTGGCGGCGCCGCGCCGCTCGCGGTGCGAACCGCGTATTTCGAAGAGATCGGCAAAATCGTTGGCGAACAGGATCGACAGCTGCAGGTCGATAGCGCGGTCGCCGTAATTGCGCACGCGCAGCCGCTGATAAGCGGTTTCGCGCCACAGAAACGTCGTGCGCAGAATGTGCACGCTGTCTTTTTCCAGCAAGATGCGGTCGTTGGCGAGGAGATCCGGATTGGTCAGATCGACCGACAGCGCCGAATTGTCGTCGCGCAGGTTGGAACCGAGCAACAGCGGCGGAGTTCCATTGACCAAGACTTCAAGTCGCGACAGGTAGCGCGTGTCCATATGGAACAGCCCGGCGGAGCCGCCCGATGCCGCGGCGATATCGCCGCGGCTGTCGAAGACCGCGAATGTGTCTCCATACTTCAGTGTTCGCAGCGGCCGCCCGGCCGCCTGCGTAGCGGCGATGTAGAAAGGCCCCTCGACAGCCGGCTCGAGGGGGATGACCTGTGCGGCGCTCTTTTGCGAATTCATATTTATGTTGATCGTCTAGCCCAGTGGTTCAATCGCCTATGCCGGTTCAATCGCCTATGCAGACCGCCTGTCGACGGTGAATGCGCTGCGGCCGCAAATTCGACTTGTTCGACTTGGCGGCTTCGACTTGGCGGCGTCTTCAAGCAATTAATAGCCGCGCTGTCATCCGCAACATGGCGAGAACGCGAAAAATTAACGCGTCGCGCCTTGCCCGATGACGTCAACGACACGCATGCTGATCGGATCGATCACGACTATATTGCCCTCAACCATGGCGTATTTGAGGGGGCCAAAGGCGTCGGCAGTAATCCCCGCTTGATCCGGCAGGTCGTAGAGCGGAGCTGACGGTGGAACCGGCGCGCCAATCTTCACCGCTATTCTCGCGTCAGAGCCATGCACGCGCTGCTGCATGACTGCATTGTAGATCGCACTCTTCTGCACGGCAGTAAGCTGCAAGTTCGGCGTGACGCCGCCCGGCCCAACCGTCTCGTCGAGCGCCGAAGACTGCGCGCACGCTTGCCCCGAGCCGATACTCAAAATGAGGCTTGCGAGGAATAACAACGAAAAGCGCGGGTTTGCATTCATGCGACCCTCCTCTGCGGAGACAAACGCATGAACAGAAAAATCGGTTCCGGAACTATGTTGCGCCGCACACACAAAATAACGATGAAATTAATATCGGCGAGCTAGCCCTGCACATTTTCTCGTCCGTGATGTCCGGTTGCTCAAACTGAGCACCGGCATCGGTTGCGACGATTAGCCGTACGTATCATTGGCTCATTGGCGGAGGAATAATATTGTCGCATAGGCTGCCGAGGTGCTCTAAACCGAAGGTGGTAGAAATGTTCTGAACCTGTAGCAAAGTCGACACAAAATATCAGGCGGGGAAACATGACAAGCGCATCAACGATGACCGAATCCGGTGTGGTAGCGACTCCGGCGAGGCGCTGGACGCAACTCATCATTTGCATCCTCTGCATGGTGTTGATCGCCAACCTGCAATACGGCTGGACGCTCTTCGTCAATCCGATCGCCAAAGCGCATGGCTGGTCGCTGACGTCGATTCAGTTTGCATTTTCAATCTTCATCGCCCTGGAAACCTGGCTTACGCCGATCGAGGGCTGGATCGTCGACAGCCTAGGGCCCCGTCTCGGCCCGAAGCTGATGATCGCCTTTGGCGGCATCATGGTGGCACTGGGCTGGATTGTTAATTCGCAGGCTCAGTCGCTGGGAATGCTCTATCTCGGCGCAGTGCTCGGCGGCACCGGAGGCGGCGCCGTGTACGCCACCTGCGTCGGGCAGGCGGTGAAGTGGTTTCCGGACCGGCGCGGACTTGCCGTCGGACTGACGGCGGCCGGCTACGGGGCGGGCGCGGCGCTCACCGTCGTTCCGATCCGGATGGTCATCGCTTCCAGCGGTTACGAAGCGGCTTTCTTCTGGTTCGGGCTGATCCAGGGCGGCATCGTTTTTCTTTTGGCCTGGCTGCTGCGGGGACCCGATCAAGGTGAGTTGAGCGGCGTCACCTCACCGAAGGTCGTGCAGAGCGCGCGCAGCTTTTCTCCGTGGGAAATCTTGAGCACGCCGGTATTCTGGCTGCTCTACCTCATGTTCGTCATGGTCTCGGCATCGGGCCTGATGGCAACCGCACAAATCGCGCCAATCGCCAAGGATTTCGGCATCGCCAACACAGTGGTGTTTTGGGGCGCCTCGACACTGAGCGCAGCGCTGATCATCGACAGCGTCTGCAACGGCGCTGCACGGCCGCTGTTCGGCTGGGTCTCGGACCATATCGGTCGTGAATACACGATGGCGATCGCTTTCGGTCTCGGCGGCATCGCATATTGGTTGCTGGGCGCTATGGGCCACGCTCCTTGGGCGTTCGTGCTGTTTGCGGCGCTGATTTTTCTCACCTGGGGTGAGATCTTCAGTTTGTTCCCGTCGACTTGCACCGACACCTTTGGCAGCAAGTTCGCCACCGTGAACCTGAGCCTGCTCTACACGGCCAAAGGCGCATCGGCGTTCCTGGTGCCGGTTGCCAATATTATCAAGTCCAATACCGGCAGCTGGCACATGGTGTTCGTCGCCACGGCCATCATGAACTTCATCGTCGTGGCGCTGGCATTGGTCGTGCTCAAGCCGCTGCGCACCAGGTTCATGACCAAAAGCTAGGTCGACTTGCGCAAACGCCATCTCGGCCCATCGAGACCGGTCCGGCCGGTCTCGATGCAACCTGGGGTATCTGACGGATGTAGCTGAGGGCCGGCGTAAGCTTAAGCGCCGCTTGCGCACGCCCAGCCGACTGGAATAATGTATACCACAATGAGTTCAAGACTTTCCGTAGTGCCGCATTCGCGTAGCGCGTTCGACGAGCCGGCCGAGCGCCGGGTCGCCGTCGATCCCTTGGCCAGTTCGGCAAGCCTGAAGCGCCAAGCCTACACGGCACTCAAGAACGCCATTGCCGCCATGGACGTCTATGGCAGCCGCGCCGAGATCAGGCTCGACGAGCGGCAGCTGGCGGCTGATTTCGGCATCAGCCGCACGCCGGTCCGCGAGGCCATGGCGCAACTCGAGCGCGAAGGCTTTGTGCGCTCGGAGCCGCGGCGCGGCGTCTATGTCGTGCGCAAGACCCGACGCGAGGTGATCGAGCTGATCACCGCCTGGGCCGCGCTCGAAAGCATGGCGGCGCGGCTCATCACCCAAGCGGCCACCGACGACGAGATCGCCGCATTGCGGCGCATGTTCGCGACCTTCGAGAACGGCGCGGTGCGCGCGCATCTCGACGAGTATTCCGACGTCAACATCGAATTCCACCAGACGATCATCCGCATGAGCCGCAACGAGGCGCTCATCCAGCTGGCCGAGAATTTGTTCACCCACATGCGGATGATCCGGCGGAAAACGATCGGCGAGAAAGACCGCGCCGACCGCTCGATCCGCGACCACATCGACATCATCGAGGCGCTGGAGGCGCGCGATACCGAGCGCGCGGAGCGCCTCGTGCGCGATCACGCACTCGGCCTCGCCGACCACGTCGCCGAGTACGCCGATTATTTGGATTAAAGATAACGCGCAAGGGCTCGGAACAGGACACAGAGTTCAGGGAGAGTCCCAAGGAGAGTTCCATGGCTGAAGCAGCAGTACAGAGCAGAGAGGCCAATGCCGCCGCGCCAGAGCGGGAGCTGACGGACGGCTTTCACCTCGTCATCGATGCTCTCAAGCTCAACGGCATCGAGACCGTCTACGGCGTGCCCGGGATCCCGATTACCGATCTGGGCCGCATGGCGCAGGCCGCGGGCATCCGCGTGCTGTCGTTCCGCCACGAACAGAACGCCGGATATGCGGCCGCCATCGCGGGCTTCCTCACCAAGAAGCCGGGCGTCTGCCTCACTGTGTCGGCGCCGGGATTCCTCAACGGCCTCACCGCGCTCGCGCACGCGACGACCAACTGCTTCCCGATGATCCTGATTTCGGGTTCTTCCGAACGCGAGATCGTCGACCTGCAGCAGGGCGACTACGAAGAGATGGACCAGCTCGCGATCGCCAAGCCGCTTTGCAAGGCAGCCTTCCGCGTGCTGCACGCGCAGGACATCGGCATTGGTCTCGCCCGCGCGATCCGCGCCGCCGTGTCGGGGCGGCCGGGCGGCGTCTATCTCGATCTGCCGGCAAAGCTGTTCGGCCAGGCGATGGATGCGGAGGCCGGGCAAAAATCGCTGGTCAAGGTCATCGACCCGGCACCGGCTCAGCTTCCCGCGCCGGATGCGGTCAAGCGCGCGCTCGATGTCCTCAAAAGCGCCAAGCGCCCGCTCATCATTCTCGGCAAAGGGGCGGCCTATGCGCAGGCCGATGACGCCATCCGTGCGTTTGTTGAAAGGAGCGGCGTTCCGTTCCTGCCGATGAGCATGGCCAAGGGGCTGTTGCCCGATACGCATCCGCAATGCGCCGGCGCGGCGCGCTCGACCGTGCTGAAAGACTCCGACGTGGTGCTGCTGATCGGAGCCCGTCTCAACTGGCTGCTCTCGCACGGCAAGGGCAAGGCATGGGGTGACGCGCCGAAGAAATTCATCCAGATCGACATCGAGCCCAAAGAGATGGATTCGAATGTCGAGATCGCCGCGCCGGTGGTCGGCGACATCGGCTCCTGCGTCTCTGCACTGCTCAACGCTATGGGCGGCAGCTGGCCGGCGCCGCCCGCCGACTGGGTCAAGACCGTTACATCGAAGCGCGAAGAGAACATCGCCAAGATGGCGCCGCGCCTGATGAACAACAACTCGCCGATGGATTATCACGGTGCGCTCGGCGTCCTGCGCACGATCGTCAAGGAGCGGCCGGACGCCATTCTGGTCAATGAAGGCGCCAATACGCTCGACCTCGCGCGCGGCGTCATCGACATCTATCAGCCGCGCAAGCGGCTGGACGTCGGCACCTGGGGCGTGATGGGCATCGGCATGGGGTACGCCATCGGCGCCGCCGTCGAGACCGGCAAGCCGGTGTTGGCGGTCGAAGGCGACTCGGCCTTCGGCTTCTCCGGCATGGAGATCGAGACGGTATGCCGCTACAAGCTGCCCGTCTGCGTGGTCATCTTCAACAACGACGGCATCTACCGCGGCACCGATGTCAACAGCGCGGGTTCGGATCCGGCGACGACCGTTTTTATCAAGGGCGCGCGCTACGACAAGATGATCGAGGCGTTCGGCGGCGTCGGCGTCAACGCGACCTCGCCGGACGAGCTCAAGCGCGCCGTGAATGCGGCGATGGATTCAGGGCAACCGACGCTGATCAATGCGGTGATCGATCCGGCAGCCGGCAGCGAGAGCGGCAGGATCGGCAACCTCAATCCCAAAAGCGCGGTTCGCAAGAAATAGCTGCCAGGAACTAGCGGCCAAGAACTGGCTGCTCCGATTTCGGATAGGACATAAGAAGGGGACATCGATGGCAACGCGCAAGAGAGCCGGCAAAGCAAAAACAAAGGCAAAAGCAGCGAGCAAAAAGCCCGTTCGAAAAGCCGCCCCGCTCAAGGCTGCGAAAAAGCTCGCGGCGCGGCCGGCGAAGAACGGCAACGGTCTGCCGCAGCCATCGTCAAAGCCGTGGGGCGAGGCGGGCAGGGCGCTCGAGGGCGTGAAGATTCTGGACTTCACGCACGTGCAGTCGGGGCCGACTTGCACCCAACTCCTCGCCTATATGGGCGCCGACGTGATCAAGGTCGAGCGGCCTGGCGTCGGCGACATCACGCGCACGCAATTGCGCGACGTCAAAGACGCCGACAGCCTCTACTTCACCATGCTCAACGGTTCGAAACGCTCGATCATCATCGATTCGAAGCATCAGAAGGGCAAGGAAATCCTCGAGCGGCTGATCAAGCACTGCGACATCCTGGTGGAAAATTTTGCGCCCGGTGCGCTCGATCGCATGGGGCTGACCTGGGACTACATCCATAAGACCAATCCGCGCATGATCGTGGCTTCGGTGAAAGGCTTCGGTCCCGGGCCTTACGAAGACTGCAAGGTCTACGAGAATATCGCGCAATGCGCCGGCGGTTCGGCCTCGACAACCGGCTTCCGCGACGGGCCGCCGCTCGTCACCGGGGCGCAGATCGGCGACAGCGGCACCGGGCTGCATCTTGCCTTCGGCATCGTCACCGCGCTCTACCAGCGTACCCTGACCGGCCGCGGGCAGAAAGTGCTCGCCGCCATGCAGGACGGCGTGCTCAATCTCGCGCGGGTGAAATTGCGCGACCAGCAGCGCCTGCAGCACGGTCCGCTCACCGAATACAGCCAGTATGGCGAGGGCATTCCGTTCGGCAAGGCGACGCCGCGTGCCGGCAACGATTCCGGCGGCGGTCAGCCCGGCTGGATTCTCAAGTGCAAGGGCTGGGAGAGCGATCCCGATTCCTACATTTATTTCATCACTCAGGCGCCGGTGTGGGGCGCCATCTGCGATCTGATCGGCAAGCCTGAGTGGAAGACGGATCCCGATTTCGCGACGCCGCCGGCGCGGCTGCCGCGGCTCCGTCTGGTCTTCGATACGATCGAAGGGTGGACCAAGACCAAGACCAAGTTCGAGGTCATGGAAATCTGCAACAAGCACGACATCCCGGTCGGTCCGATCCTGTCGATGAAGGAGATCGCCGAGGAGCAGTCGCTGCGCGTCACCGGCACCGTGGTAGAAATCGATCACCCGGTGCGCGGCAAATATTTGACGGTGGGCAATCCAGTCAAATTGTCGGATTCGCCGGCCGACGTGCGCCGGGCGCCGCTTCTCGGCGAGCACACCGAGGAGATATTGCGCAAGGTGCTTGGCTATTCGGAGAAGGAAGTGGCCGAGATAAAAATCTCCGGCGCGATCACCGCGCCGGAGAAGCCCGCCAAAGCCGCGGCGGCGTAGTCAATCATCGCCTCCCCCTTGAGGGGGAGGCCTCCGAGCAAAGCGAGGCGGGAGGGGGAAGCTGCCTCGTTCGAATTTGCCGTTTGCTCCCCTCCCTGATCCTCCCCCCGCGAGGGCGGAGAAAAGTGTCCGAGTTGGCGAGAGGTATCTGAGATGCGTATTGTGGTTCACGGCCAGCAGGCGTTCGGCAAGGCGGTGCTGGAGGCGCTGCTCAAGCGCGGCGATGATGTCGTTGCCGTGTACGTGGCGCCGGAAAAGCCGGGCACCAAGGCCGATCCGCTGAAGGAGGCCGCGCTTGCGGCCAAGCTTCCGGTCTATCAGCCGGACTCCTACAAGACACCAGAAGTGTGGGAGCAATTCAGGGCGCTCAAGCCGGACCTGCAAGTGATGGCTTTCGTCACGCTGTTCGTGCCCGAGGAATTTCTCAACATTCCGACCCACGGCTCGATTCAGTATCACCCGTCGCTGTTGCCGGCCTATCGCGGCGCCAGCGCCATCAACTGGCCGATCATCAAGGGCGAGACGGAAACCGGCTTGTCGATCTTCTGGCCCGATAACGGGCTCGATACCGGCGACGTGCTGCTGCAGAAGAAAACGCCCATCGGCCCGAACGACACGCTGGGCACCGTTTATTTCGATCGCCTGTTTCCAATGGGCGTCGAGGCGATGCTGGAATCGGTCGATCTCGTCAAAGCCGGCAAAGCGCCACGTATCAAACAGGACGAAGCGAAAGCGACCTATGAGGGCCGCTGCGGCGCCGAAAACGCCAAGATCGACTGGGGCAAGCCTTGGGAGCAGATCGACCGGCTCATCCGCGGCTGCAATCCGGCGCCAGGCGCGTGGACGACGCTCGATGGCAAGCAACTCAAAATATTCGACGCCAAGCCGCTGCCGGCCAAAGACCCGAAGGGGATCGGCGGCAAGCTCGGCGAAATCGCCGCATTAGACGCCGAGGGCTTCACTGTCGTGTGCGCCGATGGGCGTTTCAAGGTAACGCGCGTGCAGCCCGCAGACGGCAAAAAGATCGAAGCCGGTGAGTGGGCGAAATCCGCCAATCTCCAAGTCAAGGCCAGATTTACATGACCGCACGTCATGGCCGGTCTTGACCGGGCATGACAAACTGAAAACCCGTCATGGCCGGTCGAGACCGGGCATGACCAACTGAGAACTCCCGCCGATTTCACCCTTTACTTTATGGACAGTTCACATGCCCGCCTCACAGCACCAGTCGCCCAAATCCGATATTGAAATCTCGCAGGCCGCCAAGAAGCGCCCGATCGTCGATATCGCCCGCGAAAAGCTCGGCATCGGGCCGGAGAATCTCGAACCGTTCGGCCATTACAAGGCCAAGGTGTCGATGGATTTCATCCAGTCGATCCAGAACCGGCCGAACGGCAAGCTCATTCTTGTCAGCGCCATCAACCCGACACCGGCGGGCGAGGGCAAGACGACGACAACCGTCGGTCTCACCGACGCGCTCAATTACATCGGCAAGAAGGCGATGCTGTGCATCCGCGAGCCGTCGCTCGGGCCCTCCTTCGGCATGAAGGGCGGCGCCGCCGGCGGCGGCTATGCGCAGGTCGTGCCGATGGAAGACATCAATCTGCACTTCACCGGCGATTTTCACGCCATCACCTCGGCGAATAATTTGCTCGCCGCCTTGCTCGACAACCACATCTACTGGGGTAACGCGCTCGGCATCGACGAGCGCCGCGTCGCCTGGCGCCGCGTGCTCGACATGAACGACCGCGCGCTCCGTCACATCGTCAACTCGCTCGGCGGCGTCGCCAACGGCTTTCCGCGCGAGGACGGCTTCGACATCACGGTCGCGTCGGAAGTGATGGCGATCTTCTGCCTCGCCCGCAATCTCGAAGACCTCAAGAAGCGGCTGGGCAACATCGTCGTGGCCTATACGCGCGACCGCAAGCCGGTGCGCGCCAGCGATCTCAAAGCCCACGGCGCCATGACGGTGCTGCTCAAGGACGCGCTGGCGCCGAACCTGGTGCAGACGATGGAAGGCACGCCCGCCTTCATCCATGGCGGCCCGTTCGCCAATATCGCCCACGGCTGCAATTCCGTGCTGGCCACCACCACCGCGCTGAAGCTCGCCGATTATGTCGTGACGGAAGCAGGCTTCGGCGCCGATCTCGGTGCCGAGAAGTTCATGGACATCAAATGCCGCAAGACCGGTATCGCCCCGGATTGCGTGGTGCTGGTGGCAACCATACGCGCGCTGAAAATGCACGGCGGCGTCAAGAAGGAAGATCTCAAGGCCGAAAACCTCAAGGCGCTTGAGGCCGGCATGGCCAACCTGCAGCGCCATGTCGAGAACATGCAGAAATTCGGCATCCAGCCGGTGGTTTCGATCAACCGCTTCTCGGCGGATACCGACGCCGAAATCAAGCTGGTCGAGGAGAAATGCAAGGCGTTCGGCGTCGAAGCGCTGATGGCCGATCACTGGGCCATGGGCGGCGCGGGTGCGGCCGATGTCGCGCGCGCGGTGGTCAAGATCGCCGACAGCGGCAAGAGCAAGCTCAAGTTCCTTTATCCCGACGACATGCCGCTCATAGAGAAAATCCGCACCATCTGCCGCGAGATCTACCGCGCCAAGGATATTGCGGTGGACAAGCCGGTGCGCGATCAGCTCGCCGCGTTCGAGGCCATGGGGTACGGCAAATCGCCGATCTGCATGGCGAAGACGCAGTACAGCTTCACCACCAATCCGGACGCCAAGGGGGCGCCGAGCGACCACATCATTCCGGTGCGCGAAGTGCGGCTCTCGGCCGGCGCCGAGTTCGTCGTCGTGATCTGCGGCGAGCTTCTCACCATGCCGGGTCTGCCGCGGGTGCCATCAGCCGACTCGATCGATGTCGGGCCGGACGGCAAGATCGTCGGACTGTTCTAAGCCCTGACAGGCGCGGATTGAGCGGATTGATCTGGGCGCGGCCGCAAGGCTGCGCCCAGTGGCAACCTTTGATTGCCGCGCGTTTTTGTAAAATTTTCATCTTTTTGCGCGATGCAGATTGGCCAGTATTTTTGCACCTTGCTGGTACGAAGGCACAAACGAGCGATCCGCGGCGGCAAGCGAACCGTTGCGGAGGCCAAAATCGAACGTCAGTCGCCTTCCAGTGGTTTCCCCATGCGCAATGCCAGCCTTCCTGCCGAGAAGCTCCAACGCCCGGAGTGCGAGTCCCTCATCGACGAGTTGAACGACGTCGTTGCGGGCGGTGACGATCAACAGCGCTTGCGAATTCTCGAGCGCGTCGCCGATTTGTTCGCAGCCGGCTCGCGCGGCTATTCAAGCGACCAGATTGCGCTGTTCGATGACGTACTGCGAAAACTCTGCGCCGATATCGAAGTCAAGGCACGGGCGCGGCTCGCCCGCAGGATGGCGCGCATCGACAACGCCCCTCCCAAGCTCGTCCGCGTGCTGGCTTTTGACGACGCGGTCGCGGTGGCCAAGCCGGTCCTCATTCACTCGCGGCAGCTGAGCGACGCCGATCTCATCGAGAATGCCAGCACCAAAAGCCAAGATCATCTTCTGGCCATCGCCCAGCGTCTCAAGCTGAGCGAACCGGTCACCAATGTTCTGGTCGAGCGCGGCGACCGCCGCGTGGTGAATCGGGTGGTCAGAAACACCGGCGCGCGATTCTCTCTGGCCGGATACAATAAGCTGACCAACATGGCGCGGCGCAGCCGAAAGCTGACGCTGGCGCTGGCGCGGCGCAGCGACCTGCCGCGGCAGACCTTTCTCAAGCTCCTCGAAACCGCCTCGGCTGCGGTGCGCGAGGAGCTTGAAAGATCAAATCCGCAAGCTGCCGAGGCCATCCGCGACACGATCGACGATGTCGCAACGCGTGTGCAACAGGAAGCACGCGAGGCGTCGCGGCGATACGCCGCGGCGTTGCGCGACGCCAACCGCTTGTTCAACGCGCAGCCCTTCACCGAAGCCAATATCCACGCGCATGCGCATGCCCAGGACTTCGAGCGCACGGTGATCGCGCTCGTCAAACTCGGTCCCTTCCCGGCGGACCTCGTCGAGCGCGCTTTGCTCGACAAGGGCGAGGATATGATCCTCATCCTGGCCAAGGCGGCCGGCTGCTCGTGGACGACCACCAAGGAACTGCTGCTCATGCATATTGCCGAGCGCAATTTGCAGCCCGATAACCTTGCGCGGTTTTTCGATCGATACAAAAAGCTCCCCCGCGAAACGGCTCGCAATATCGTCAACTTCTACGGCCAGCGGGTGAAACTGCGGGCGACGGAGACGGACGCAGCCGCATCACCTTCCGCGCAAGCGCCGCCACAGCGGCAGTAAATCGCGCCGTCCGTGCGAACTTTCCGCGCCGGAGACATGCCGCCGGCGCGTGCGTGCACGCCATATCGCTATCGCTGCCGCTGGCTGAAAAGCTCCCTACATTGTGGTAGGCAGGCACGCGTTTGCCGGCTCAAGCGCGGCACGCGCGACGGCCTGACGATTTCTTGATGATCGACAACAAGAGGACTTAAGGATGCTGAAAT
>JASHVN010000663.1 GCA_030044555.1 Xanthobacteraceae bacterium
TGGGTGGTCTTGGTCTGCGTCCGCTCCGGCGTCAACAGGTTGAGGCAGCCGCCGCGATCGACCGATTTGCCCGGCTCGCCCATCGGATCGTAGATCGCGGAGGACTCGTAACCGTGGGCGACGCCGCGCGGCAGCCGCTGCGTCGGCAGCGCCGCGCAAATCACGGCGCCGCGGTCGTTGAACACTTTGACGAGGTCGTGCTTGTTGATACCGCGCGCCTTGGCATCTTCGGCATTCATGCGCACGATCCAGTAGTAGTAGTCATCGACTTTGACGCGGTGATCCTCGATGTTGAGGAGGAACGAGTCCTTGCCGTCGCCCTGGGTATGGAACGAATATTTGCTGTGCGGCGTGAGCAGCTGCAGCGGATAACGCCCGAACAGCTCGCGTGAATGCGCGCCCTCCCAGGACGGTTCGTATTTGACGATCGGCGGCCGCTCCGGGTCATTGAAGCGCTTGAGTGAGTTGCACTCGAATTCGAGCTTGCCCGACTGCGTCTGCAGCCCGCGGAGATATTCCTCGGTGTAGTCGGACGGCAGCGGCTGCGCCTCCGGGACGTCTTTCTTGCGGTTTTCCCAAAACCAGCGGAACGACACGGGCGGCCGCAGTTTTTCCTTCTCGGCCGGCACCACGAAGTAGCCGCGCTTGAGGAATTTCTTGAACGAGATGTACTTCGGCAGGTCGGAAGAAAGATAAACGCGCTTGACCCAGTCGATCTCGTTGACGCCTTCGGAGAAATAATTGGCAAGCCCGAGCGGCTTGCATAGCTCGTTGAAGATCCAGAAATCGGACTTCGACTCGCCGAGCGGCTTGATTGCCGGTGCTTGGAACACAATGACACGGTGATTGAGCTGCTGCTGGCCGTGATGGCCATAGCCGCCGAGCCCGGCCCATTCCGAGATGTCGGGACGCTCGAAATTGGTGCAGGCCGGCAGGATCACATCGGCGAACTTGGCTTCGCCCTCGAACCAGATCGACTGGTTGACGACGAATTCCAGGTTGGGCGACTGGTACATCTTCACCCAACGATTGGTGTTGTTCATGGTCGAGAGGATCGAGCCGCCGTATTTGTAGAGCATGTGCACCGGCGAATGGCCCGGCGCCGGGTAGGCGAAGCGCGCGAACTGATGCTCGATCGACTTGCCGACCCATGGATAGCCCTCGGCCTTGCCCTCGGTGATCGCCTCCGGCACGAAAATGCGCGGGATGCGCTGGCCGTTGGAGTTCATGGTCGGCAGCTGCGGCATGCGCTGATACAGCTCGACCGGCATCGCCGTGTTTTCCAGATCGCCGGACATGCCGCCGTCCGCATAGCCGGGGAAATAGAAATTAAAGTCGAGTGGCGTGCCCCATTGCAGATTGCCCATGTTGATGCCGGGCTTGCCCAGGCCCTGCATGGCGACGAGGCAGACCATGACGCGCGCCCATTGGATGCCGGTCTGGTTGCGGCAGGCGCCGCCATGGCCATTGCCCCAGCCGCCTGGCGCCAAATACACGCGCTTCTTGCCCCACTCGCGGGCCAGCGCGCGCACGTCCTTGGCCGCAACGCCGGTCTCTTTTTCCTGCCACTCCGGCGTTTTGGCAATGCCGTCTTCTTCGCCGAGCAGATAGGCTTTCCATTTGTCGAAACCGACAGTGTGGGTCTTCACGTAGTCTTGGTCGTAGAGACCTTCCTTGATCCACACGTAGGCAATGGCCATCGCCATGGCGACCGAGGTTGTCGGCTTCGGCGCAAACCATTTGCCAGGCAGAAACTGTGCCGAGGCGTTGTAATACGGATCGACGTGGACGACCTTGATGCCGAGCTTTTGGTCTTTCAGCCATTGCCGTCGCGTGGTGCCTTCCTGGGCGCCGTAGGATCCCGACGTTGATTCCGGATCGGCAGCCCAGAACACCACCATGTCGCAGTTCTGCAGGCAGTCCTCGACGGTGCCGTAAGTCTCCGACTGGCCGACGCGCAGCGTGTAGCCCCAATGGTGCACGGCGCCCCAATACCAGCCCTCCCAGGAATCGGGATTGTGGTGGATGCGCGTCATGCCGACCGCATTGGCGAAGCGGAACAGCGCCGAGAGGTAATAGCCGACGTTGCCCCAGGTGTGATGCGAGCCGTGCGAGAAGGTGATGGCGCCGGGGCCGTATTCGCGCTTCTGCCGCTTGATCTCGTCGGTGACGATCTTGATCGCCTCGTCCCACGAGATGCGCACATAGCCGGACTTGCCGCGATTTTGCGGATTGCGCGCGCCGTTGGGATCGAAGTCGACGCGCTTCATCGGATAGAGCAGGCGATCGGGCGAATAGACGATCGATTTGGCGTTCTGTCCGTGCGGGGCGAGCGTGGTCTTGCGCGGCGGCGTGAGCTTTTGGCCTTTGGCCTCGATCGACCACGAGGCACCGTCGTCTTCGCTGAGATCGATTGGCGTCATGCGCACGATCTTGCCGTCCTTGACGTAGACGAAGACCGGGCCGCCATTGGTCATGTTGCAGCAGCGCATGCTGCCGTCGGGCATCTTGATGCCGTATTTCAGTCCGGCTGACTGCGCCATCATCAGCGTCTGCGCGAACCAGTTGGTGAGTGCTTCGGGGCCGTCGACGGTGAGGACGAAATCCTTCTGCGCATTGATCTGATCGAGCCAGTTGATCGGTGGCATCAGCAGCGAGGCGCCGATCTCGGCGTTCTTGAACATGAGCTTGATGTCGGGCTTGGCGTGCAGCCCGGAACGCGACATGACCTTCCCGCCGCGGAGTTCGATCCAGCGGCCGATTTCCTCGTCGCGCGCCATGATCTGGGCGACCATGTCGTGCTCGCGCAGCCGCGCCCGAAATTCCGGATTGCGCCGCGCCGCCATCTTGAGGAGTTGAGCCGCGCCGAAGAGGATGACCGGGAATTTGACTTGGGCGAGCGCCATGGTGTCCTCCTTCTTGCGCGGGCAAGCGCGTCGGTCCCTTCCGTGCAGGGCATATCCCTAGAGACGCACGGAGGGTCGCGGCGCGATTTTGCAACAATTTCGCTGCGATTGAAACTGCTCCGGCTGCGGCGTCAACACCAGGAGGCCCCCTTCGGGCGACGGTCCGGAGGACGCTCTTACCGGCCTTGGGCCAGGCTTTGAGCGTGGGCTCGTCGCGGCGGATGTGGACTCATCGCGGCAGATATTGTCTTATCGACCTTCCCCCTTTGCCCCCTTGCGGAGAGTGCGCCATGGCCAAGCTCAGACATATCGCCATTCAGGTTCCTGACCTCGAAAAGGCGGCTGCCTTTTACGAAGACGTGTTCGGCCTCAAGCGGCTGAAAAAGGTCGAGGCGCCGATCGGCAATGCCATCTCGCTGACGGATGGCGTGATGAACCTCACGCTTTTGCAGTTCCCGGCGGGGACCAATGGGGGCAAAGGCGGCCCGGACTGGGCCGGATTGCATCATTTCGGCTTCATCGTTGACAGCGAGGACGCGACCGAAGCGGAGATCAAGAAACACGGCGGCGAATTTTTCATGAAGCTGCCGCAATATCCGGGCGTCGATGCCGAGAAGAAGTTCAAGGACCCGAACGGCATCGTTTTCGACGTGAGCGAGCACGGCTGGGGGCCGACGGTTTAG
>JASHVN010000664.1 GCA_030044555.1 Xanthobacteraceae bacterium
GAGGCATAAAACAGTCCCTGGCGAACGCTTCCTTCCGTGAACCAGGCGATGTGATAGGTCCCGTTCGGCGATATCGCAAGCGTTGGACCCTGGTGGGGACAGGCATCGATCTTCCAGTCGTCAACGCTGACGCGACGGATCGGGCCCGGCGTCTGCGGATTAAGAAAAGTCATGATGGCATGATCACGCACCGTGCCGCCGAACACATTGCGAAACGCGACCACGGGCCGGCCTGGGCCGGCAAAGCCGACACCGAGCCGGCAGCATTCGCAGGTGTTGTCCTGGGCAATCTTTGCTGCGGTAAACGTTGCCCCGTGATCGTTCGACCAAGCAAACGCGAGGCCTGCGCCGACATACTTCTCGCCGTGCGCCTTTGCCGCAACGCGATCACGCTTGTCGAGCCACGCTGCAAAGAGCGACCCGTTGGCATCGAGCGCCAAGGCCTGGAAACGCTGACTCTCAGTGTTGTCCGTGATCGGTACGGGCGCGTTGAAGCTTTTGCCGCCGTCGGTCGAGCGGCTGAACAGAACCTCTCCATCGAACTTGCTGTTCCTGAACCGGGCAAAGGCCACGAAGACGCGGCCGTCCTTGTCGACCACGATACTGGGCCGCGAGTCGGGGCCCCAGTCGAGGTCAAGCAGCTTGGGATTGATGGCGACCGGCGTCGAGAAGGTACGCCCGAGATCGCGCGAATGCGCTACTGATACGGTGCCATTGGCCGCCCATGCCAGCCAGAGCGTTCCATCTGAAGCGAACGTCGGGGTTGTCTGCGTCGCGCAGGCAAGACTCGTATTTGCGCACTTCGCATTGCCGCCCTCCTCGTGATGACGCATCATCTGTGCGAATGCGGCGCTGGCGCACAACACAGAGCTGATGACTGCTATTCTCAGGACTTGAAGCTTCATCTTTGCCCTTTCGGTTATACCTACGGCGCGCAGACCGGATATTTGTGCAGGTATGGATGGCAGCGCCATGCTGCAATCAGCGAAACGCGAGCTTGAATCCTCCGACAAAAGTCCTCGGTACTCCGGCGTAGATCGATCCGGTGCCGGTCGTGGCCAGCACGCTGCCGGGATTCTCCGCGCCGGTCGTCGAGTTCAGGCTGTCGGTAATATCGTTCGCCGAGGCCACATAGGTCTTATTGAAAACGTTTCTGACTTCGAAAAATAGCGTGGCCGATTTCAGCTCATTCTGCTTCAGATCGATG
Organism: Xanthobacteraceae bacterium; assembly: GCA_030044555.1. Classification (GTDB taxonomy): domain Bacteria; phylum Pseudomonadota; class Alphaproteobacteria; order Rhizobiales; family Xanthobacteraceae; genus BOG-931. The sequence continues at coordinate 1,208 of JASHVN010000664.1, forward strand.
ATGTAGTGGGCGTTGAGGTTGATTAGGCCAAAAGCCGGAACCTTGACCAGGTTGGCATTATCGATGAAATAGCCGTCTTTGAACTGGTACTCGATGAAGCCGCCAACTCCCTTCCAGCTGCCGGTCGGCTGGTCATAGGCGACGCGCGTCAGTAGTTCGTTCGGCGATACGCCAGGAATCTTGTTGCCGTCGCGATTGAATGTTGAGGTAAACACGCCGGCACTTAACTGCTCCAGATAGTCGGTATAGAACTCATCGATATAGGTGTAGGCGGCGGTGAGCTGCCAACCAGGCTCGGGTCGCCAATCGACGGCCGCTTCGACGCCGCGGTGCTGGGATGCTGGAGCATTGAAGGTGTAGCTCATCAGCCCGGCGCCGGGCGACTGCGTGACCTGTTCGTTGGTGAAAAACTCATAGAAGCCGGTGACGCTGATCTTGGTCGTTTTATTTGGCGTCCAGTCGGCGCCTAGATCGTAGCCGAGATTGGTTTGCGTCTTCAGTTGCGTGTTATCGCCGCTGACGCCGGCCGGCGTGACGGTCAGCTGGCTGATATTTGGTGTACCGTAACCGGTCGCGACGCGGCCGCGGAACTGCCAGGCGTTGGTCGGACGGTAGATCAAACCCGCTTCCTCGGCGTGGTTCAAATACTGTGTGTCGATCGGAAAGTAGGCCGGTGTTGGAACGCCGCTTGGAAAGCTGTAGATCGTGTTCACAGTTGAGATTTGCGTGCGCTCGATATCGGCGCCGACCACGCCGGTCCAACTGTCGTTGAATTTGAGTTCCTCTCTCGCGCGTGCGCCGTAATTTTCATGCTGGCCGCCGTTGTAGAACGAAGAGAGCGCGCCCAGCGTAGCGTTACCTCCGGGCGCAACATCATAAGTGAAATTGCTCAAGCGTTCGGTGTTGTAGAACACTCCGGCGGAACTGGTTAGGCCGAGCCCGAACAGCGAGCTCCTATGCGTCAGGTCGCTCATGATGTTATAGGCTGGACTGTCGCCGACAGCGCTGGTCGCACCCGTTGGCTGATTGATGTCCTTGTCGTCGAAGACGAACTGCGTGCGCCAGGTCGTATCGTTATCGAAATCGTGCTCCCAGCGTACGCCCGTAATGGTGCGTCGGTCATGGCGTCCGAGCCCAGCCTGTCCGGCGGTATTGGGAACAGTCGGCGACGAAAAGCCGTTGGCGTCCAGGGAGACCGTGGCGCAGCCGGGAGCGGCGGTGGCCGCGGTTGCGCAACCTTTCTGAAAGGGATTTTCCTCAAACTGAGTGAGCGAGAGGCGTATAGGGAGCTCAGTCCCGGTAAAATTGTTGACGACTTTTAGGGTCACGAGGTCGTCGGGGGTGAAGGCGTAGCTGCCCAAAAAATTCACCGTCTGGGTGTCGAACACGCTGTTGCCAATGAAGCCGTCGCCGCGCACGTCGCTTGCAAACAGTGAATATTCGAGCGGGCCGATTTTGCGGCCGACGTCCACATAATTGTTGAGATAGCCGAACGAGCCACCCTCCATGCCGTACTGGAAGCCGTCGATTTGTGCACCGGTCCAGGTGTGGAAGTTGATGGCGCCGCCGGTCGCATAATTGCCGAACATCGCCGATGACGGCCCCCGATAGACATCGAAGCCGCTATAGGCATGCGGATCGATCAGGTCGCTGCGCGACAGGCCGTCCGGCTGCGTGACGGGAAATCCGTCTTCTTCCATCACGATATTGCGGATGCCGAAGCCGTTGCGCGCGTTGGAGCCGCGGATGGAGATGCCCTCGTCGCGCGGCCCGTTGCCTTGTTTGACAGAAACGCCGGGACTGTACTGGAGGAGATCGCCGATCTCGAATTGCGGTGTGTTCAGGAACTGCGCGGTTGGGATGGTTGTTACGGTTTGTCCAGGAGCGTTGCGCACTCCGGGCACACCCGCTTGCGCCGTCGCGGGCGTGACCGCCGGACTCGGTGCTGGCGCTGGTGCCGTTGCCGGCGCGGCTACCCGCACTGCTTGGGCTGGGGCGATCGACCGGCGCACCAAACGGTGCCGGACGGGTCTCTTGCTGGTGATCTGGATTTGCGGCAGGGCTTCGGGTTGGTTGGCAGGTTGAGCGTGCAATGATGCGGACAACCCGACGCTCGTCGCAATAGCGACGGCGCCGATCGGTGATCGGACGAACATAATACAATACTCCGCGACAGATACGTGTGACGAGGCAGCGGAAGGCTGCGGGCGAGGTCACACTTGTCTTGGAGGCGCTCGTGACTGGTGCGATCTGGTTTGCGGATCGAAAGGAAGCTCGGCTTTGACCGGCAATGGGAGAAGGCATCCCGGCGCCTGCTCGATTGTGACCGCCATTGTTGGCGGCGGCGGCACCGCGGCGAGAAGGACAAGGCAGCCGAGACACGAGTCGCAATCTATCGGGACGCCAGTCGGCGCCGTATGCCCGAGAAGGGTCGGCTGGCAAATAACAGTGCCGAAAGACGTGGCGTCAGCGACCGCGGCGCGAACCGCGCTAAAACTCGCGATCAGGCTCGAGAGCGCAATCGCGTAAGCGGCCGTCAACGCGACCACGCGCCGCAACAACGACCTTTTGGCGAAGCGCTCGTACACGAAGCCAGTCCTCGGCTGGGACAACCGGCGGAAGTAAGAACATAGTAAGCGCAAAAAAATTCCTTGGCCAGAGCGAAAGTCTACAGCGCTGTCAGCACGTGGTGTGTTGATTTTCTGACGTCCCGCGCTTGACCGGAAAGTTACCGCCGGCGATGTCGCCGATCGGCGCATGACGCCGATTTTGGGATGTCGGCCGCAACGGCGTCTATTGCCGTAGTCGGGAACCGTGGCCCCCATGAGCGGTTAAGAGGGTAGTACGCGGCGGACCAACGCGATCAGGTTGCTGCAATGATTAGGCGTGTGGGGAAATTTGAGCAAACGAGGATTTACGAGATTGCTGCAGCTGTTGTCGCGCACCGCGTGAATTAATTTCTGGCAGGTGCGGCACAACGTTAAAAAAAGCGCATGCCGATGAGAGTGAAGACAGCTCCGGGA
>JASHVN010000099.1 GCA_030044555.1 Xanthobacteraceae bacterium
ATTCTTCAGTCTGCAGAAAGGTGACGATGCGCTCGCGCAGTTGCGCGAGAGCATTTTGCGCCAGCATGTCGTGGATTGGACCGGCGACCTGCACGACTTTTCGGATACTGCCGCGTTGATCGAAAATCTGGATCTGGTCATCACAGTCGACACCGCGGTGGCGCACCTTGCGGGCGCGCTGAACAAGCCGATCTGGCTGCTCAACCGCTACAATACCTGCTGGCGCTGGCTGCTCGATCGCGAGGATAGCCCCTGGTATCCGAGCGCTCGCCTGTTCCGACAGGATGCCGGCAGGCAATGGGACGGTGTTGTGACGCGCGTTTGCGCTGCGTTGCGCGACTACGTTCGCGGTCCATGAGCGGGTCCGCCACTCACGAGGCAAGCTCGGCTGACGCCCGCGCGATACCGTGCATCGGCAACGCAGCCGGTTGTTAATAATTGGTTAACCATTTTTTTTTACCCCTTCGGCAAGGGCGTCGCACCGCTGACCACTCATCCGGCGGAACACCATTTCGGACAATCCCGGTGCCCAGGCCTTTGCTCGCGCGCGCGACCCGAGAACCGGTTCATTCAGCCCGTGATGCCAAACTGACGGATACGCTGCTGGCCCTTTGCAGTGATGCGTTGACACATCACAGAGCCGGACGATTTGCCGAAGCTGTCAGCCTTTACGAACGGGTCATTTTGCTCGGGCTGGATGCACCCCAGATTCACAACAATCTCGGTCACGCCCTTGGCGCGTTGGGCAAACCAGAGTCAGCCGTGATCGCGCTTCAACGCGCGATCGAACGCAAGCCGGATTATGCTGAAGCGCTGTTCAATTTAGGGTTCGCACTAGCGAATCTGGAACGGTTCGACGAGGCCGAAGTCAAATATCGGCAAGCCATCAAGGTCGACCCGCGTTGTGCCGGCGCTTACAACAACCTCGGAATACTTCTGAAAGAAAAAGGACGGTTCACGGAGGCCAGAGAAGCTTTCGAACGCGCGATCGACCTGGAACCGACAAATTTTGCTTGCTACGACAATTTGGCGGCGGTCAGGCCGTTTGCAGCGGGCGATCCTTACCTGTCGGCGCTCGAGAGCGCTGTGAACGATCCCTCTGCCCTTTCGATCGCGGATCAGATTCATCTGAATTTCGCGCTGGCCAAGGCCTACGACGGCTCTGACATCCCCGAACGTGCCTTCCGTCATCTGCTGAAGGCCAATCGGCTCATGCGCGGGCAGACCACTTACGACGAGGCGGATACGCTCGGCCGGATGATCTGCCAGCGCGAGTTGGTCAGCCGCGAGCTTATTCAAGCCCGCCAAGGCTGTGGCGACCCGTCCTCGGTTCCGGTGTTTATCGTCGGGATGACGCGCTCGGGCACGACGCTGATCGAGCAGATATTGGCAAGCCATCCTGAGGTCTTCGGCGCCGGCGAACTTCAACTATTCGACCAACTCGTTGGATCAATACGCGAGCTGATGCCTGGCGTGTCTGCTTTTCCAGAAATGATGCTGGAAATGCCGCATGAGCATTTTCGTAAGCTGGGCACGCTGTACGCCGATAGGATCGGCCAGCGGGCCCCAACGGCCAAACGCGTTACCGACAAGATGACGGTGAACTTTCTTTTCGTCGGCTTGATCCATCTGGCACTGCCGAACGCTACCATTATTCATGCTGTCCGCGATCCGGTGGACACCTGCGTATCATCTTTCGCTACGCATTTTACCAGAGGGCACGAGCACACTTGGGATCTTGCCGAACTTGGCCGCTACTATCGGCATTATCGAGAATTGATGGCGCATTGGCATGACGTATTACCGCCTGGGCGCATCCTGGATGTCCGTTACGAGGAACTGGTCGCCGACCTGGAAGGCGTGTCGCGCCGGATCGTTTCCCATTGCGGGCTTGCGTGGGACGCCCGCTGCCTCGATTTTCATCGCACGGAACGGCAAGTCTGCACGGCGAGCGCGACCCAGGTTCGCAAGCCGATCTACCGGGATTCAGTGGGGCGCTGGCACAAATATGAAGCCTTTCTCGGACCACTACTCGCCGAGTTGGGGATGTTCGCGGGAGCAAAAATTTAGAGCCTGATCCGATTCAATCGAATTGGATCAAGGTCTAGCTAGCCCTTCCACAGCGGCGCGAATTGGGTCGCGACCACATCCTCGTAGGCGACATCGGCGTCGAGTACGCCCTGGCTCTTCGCGAACGCGCACATGCCGGCAACAAAGTCGCGCGACAGCGTGGCGTCGTAATAGGGCAGGTCGCGGCGGATCAGTTCGACGATCAATTGCGCTTCCTCGGGCGGGAAGAGTTTGCGGCCGACTTCGCCGGCGCGCGTCACGTCGGCCTTGAGTGCCGCTTGCGTCTTGACGATGGCGCGCACTGCGGCGGCAACGGTCTGCGGCGAACGCGCGATCAGTGCGTCGCTCGCGGTAATGGCCGGTGCCGTGTAGTTGAAGCACTCTTTTGGGCCGTCGCCGCGGCGCACATCGGCCACCACGGTGCCGAAGCCGCCGCGCACCGCCACCTCCGCGCCCATGCCGTTCGCCCAGAAGCCGTCGAGCTTGCCGGCCTCGACCGCCCGCGCCGCCATGACGCCGAAATTGGGGACGGAATCGAGTGTGCCCGGCACCGGCGCGATGTTGACCTTGTCGCGCTCGGGATCGATGCCCGCCGCGATCAACATGCCGCGCAGGCCGGTATTCACCCACGGCGCGGCACCGATGGTGCGGCCTTTGACGACGTCAAGATCGCCGCGCTTGGCGCCAAGATCGGAGCGCATGACCAGAAACCAGTACATGCCCTGCGCCTGCGCGGCGATCAGCTTCGCACCCTTGAAGCCGGGAAAGGTTGACACCACCGCGTGGGCGGCGCCGCCGACGAAGTCGATCGCGCCCTCGCGCAAAGCCGCGTAGGCCTTGTCGACCGGGTAAACCAGTTCGAGCGAGACATCGAGCCCCTCGGCTTTGAAAAAGCCAAGTTCAACCGCGGCTTCGGCGACAAAATAGGACGGCGAAATCTTATCGGGGACGGCGATTTTCATGGTGACCTCGTCATGCCCGCGCGTGTCGCGGGCGCGTAGGATGGGTTGAGCATAGCGAACCCCATCAGAAGGCGGGAAAGAAGCGATGGGTTTCGCAAGAGCTCAACCCATCCTACTTCTTCCCATTCAACAGCCAGCCGAATTTTTCCTTCGCCTTGCGGGCGACTTCCGGGCTCGGCGTGTTGCTGGGCGGAAATTTCTCGCGCCAGTGCCACGGCTTGCAGGCGTTGATCAAAGCCACCGAGTGGGTGAAGTTGCCGGCGGCGCGGCGGTCCGGCGGCAGCGCCGGGTCGGCGCTCGAATCCCACGAGCCGGTGATGAACTGGATCGA
>JASHVN010000665.1 GCA_030044555.1 Xanthobacteraceae bacterium
AAACAGCCTGGCGGGCGTCACCGGATAATCGCTGATCGTCACGCCGTATGGCGACAGTGCGTCCTCGATCGCCGCGACAATGGCGCCGGCGGCGGGCACGCAGCCGGATTCGCCGACGCCTTTGACACCGAGCGGGTTGAGCGGCGACGGCGATTGCAGAAAGTGCAATTCGATGTTGGGCACTTCGGGAGCGGTCGGCAGCAGATAATCGGCGAAGGTGGTGGTCAGCGGCTGCGCGCCGTCGTCGTAGCGCATCCATTCGTAGAGCGTGTTGCCGATTGCGTGAGCCGTACCGCCGACCAGTTGCCCTCCGACGATCATCGGATTGATCAGCTTGCCGCTGTCGTTGACGACAACGTAGCGCACGATGCGCACGTGGCCGGTCTCGATATCGACCTCGGCTTCGACCGCATGGCAGCCCATGCCGTAGGTGAGCGCGTTGGGCAGAAAGCTCTGCAGGCTCTCGAGGCCGGGGTCAAATTTGCCCGGCATCGAATAGCCCGGCACGCCGGAGACCGCTTCCGCCACTTCACGCAGCGACAGTCCGCTGCCGGGTGCACCGACCACCTCGACGCGGCCGTCGCGCAGGTCGAGATCCTCAACGCCGGTCTCGAGCAGATGCGCGGCCACGGCCAAGACCTTTTCGCGCACCGCCATTGCCGCAAGATGCACTGACGAGCCGGCGGTCACGGTCTGGCGGCTGGCGAAGCCGCCCTGGCCGTAGGGAATGACAGCGGTGTCCCCGGCCGTGACGCTGACGGTATCGGTGGCAACGCCGAATTGCTCGGCGCAGATTTGCGCCAAAGCGGTGCGAATACCCTGCCCCATCGGCATGGCGCCGGTATAGACCGAGATGCGCCCGGAACGGCCGATGCGCACGATACCGGATTCGAACGGTCCCCGGCCGGTACCTTTGACGCCGTTGCCGATACCGATGCCGAGATGGCGGCCGCTTGCGCGTGCGCTGCGCTGGCGCTCGGCGAAGCCCGCGTAATCGATCGCCTGGAGCGCCATGTCGAGGCAGCGGGGAAAATCGCCGCTGTCATAAGCAACCGCCGAACCGGAGCGGGTCTTGAGCGGCGTGACGTACGGCATTTTTTCCGCCGGCACGAGATTGCGCCGCCGCACTTCGCTGCGATCGATTTTAAGTTCGCGCGCGATGGCGTCGAGCGCGCGTTCCATAGTGAAGGCGGCCTCCGGGTAACCGGCGCCACGCACCGGCATGGTGGCGACCTTGTTGGTTTCCACCACCTTCACCTTCAGCTCATAGGCCGGAACGATGTAGGGTCCCGGGACGCCGGTCGAGGTGTTGTAGGGGAGATTGAGGCCCTGCGGCGTGTAGGCGCCCTGATCGTGAATGAGTTCGCCACGCACGCCGAGCACGCGCCCCTCGCCATCGAAGGCCACCTCGATATCCCAGTATTGGTCGCGCTCCTGAACCGCCGCGCAAAAATGCTCGCGACGATCTTCGATCCATTTGATCGGGCGACGCAGGCGCAGACACGCCGCCGCAATCGCGACTTCTTCTGGATAGAGGACGAACTTGGCGCCGAAACCGCCGCCGACGTCGGGCGCCACGACGCGAATCCGATTCTCGTCGAGACGCAGCAAGCGCATCAAAAAGGCGCGCACTTCGTGGGCCAGCTGCGTCGACGTCCACAGGGTCAGCCGGTCTTCGTTGGTGTCATAGACCGCAACCGCGCCGCGGCCCTCCATCGAATGGGCGCCACCGCGATGTTGCTTGAGACTGACGCGAGCCCGATGTGGCGCACGAGCGAAGGCGCTAGCGACCTCGCCATAGGTTTGCCGGAGCTCGATCAAGAGGTTGCTCGATTTGCGGCGATGGGCAAGCGGCGCGCCGGCACGCAGCGCGTCGCGGCAATCCGATATCGCCGGCAGCGGCTCGTAATCAATATCGACCAGGGCGGCGGCGTCTTCGGCGATCGCGCGCGTCTGTGCAATCGCGACGGCGACGGCCTCGCCGACGAAAACGACTTCGTCTTTGGCGAGAATAAAAGGCGCGACATCCGCCGGCAGCTGATCGGTGCGGAACTGCAGCGGCAGCCGCTCGGAGGTCAAGAGCGGCGCGATGTCGGCAAAGGTGAGCACCGCGTGCACGCCGGGCAATCGGCGTGCGGCCTCGGTACTAATGCCGCGGATGCCGGCGTGGGCGTGCGGGCTGCGCACGAATGCCGCCTCCAACATGCCGGCGAATTTGAGATCGTCGACAAAGCGGCCTTGTCCGCGAATGAGCGGCCCGTCTTCGAGCCGCAGCACGCTTTTGCCGACGGAGTGATTTTGCGTTGTCTGGGAAATGTTCAAGCGTCCTTGTCCCGCTGCTTCGAGCGCGGCCCCATCGGTTCGGGGTGGAACGGTCCGTCGCGCAGTTGGAGATAGGCCTTGAGACCACCGGCGCGCTGCGCTTCGAACAGCTTTTCACGCTCCTCGTTGTGCGACGAATGCGCGAGCGCGCCCAAGGTGCCTTCGAGCAGCAGGGCCGAATGAAGGCCTGAGGCCTGGATACCCTGCATGGCGATCGCTTTGTTGAGCCGAACCGACGGTTCGGGCACAAGCGCAATGCGTTTGCCGAGCGCCCGAGCGCGCGGCATCAATTCGTCATGCGGCACCACCTCATTGACCATGCCGATGCGCAAGGCCTCCTGCGCGTCGAAATGGTCGCCGGTGAGCGCCCAGCGGTTGGCCGCCTTCCAGCCGCACAACGCAGTAAACAGATAGCTGGTATTGGAGATTTGCCGCACCTCCGGCTGGGCAAACACGGCTTTTTCCGAAGCGATCGTGATGTCGGCGGCGAGCTGGTACCAAAAGCCGCCGCCCATGGCCCAGCCATTGACCGCCGCGATCACCGGCTTGCCGAGGTTCCACATATGCTCCCAATAGGCCGTGCGGGCACCGTCTATGCGCTGCCACTGCTCGATGTATTCGGCGTGGCTCTTGCCCTTGGGGTCGAGCGGACGCACGCCTGAGGCCGGGGCTGCCACCTGATCGTAGCCGGCGGAGAAGGCCGCACCGCTGCCGGTGAGGATGATGGCGCGGACGTTGCGGTCGGCGTCGGCTTCGTCGAACGCACGGTGAATTTCCGCCTCGAGACTATGCGACAACGCATTCATGCGTTCGGGCCGGTTGAGCGTGATGGTCGCGATCTTATCCTCGACGCCGTAAAGCAGATCCTGATAGCTCATCGCTTTATCCTTGGCCCTATCCTCGGCCTTATCCTTGCCGGTCCTGCGTTTCGCGACCGCTGCCGGCACAATGTGCGAGGCTGCGAAAAAATCAATCGCCGAAGCTCACCGGAGCATGGCCGATGAGGTCGGGATGCAATGCTATGGGTCTCGATTTCTCGTGGGCATCGCCCGGCAATGCTGGTAGAATTTTCCAACGCCCTGAGGTTGCGCCCACGCACCCGTTGCTCGCTTGGAGGAAACCGATGCTGACCAAGACGCCGCGCGGAAAGAACGGCAGGAACGGGAAGCTTCCGCACATCGCTGAGCTGCCGAAGATCGACACCACCACCGACACCCGCGACATTCTCGCGCATGCCGCCAAGGAAGCGCAGCAGGACAACTATTTCATCGTCGACGTCGATGCGCACGTCACCGAGACGGCGTTCTGGGGCGAAGTCATCGATCGCATGGACGGCGACGTCTATAAGCAGATGGCGCGTGCCTTCAAGGGCCGCGGCCCCGCGCCCGGCCTGCTCAATTCCACGCCGGGCCTGTTGTACCAGGACGTCTTTGGCCGCATCCCGCATCAGCAGCGGCTGGGCGAGGCGGTGCCCGGCGGCCGCACCCACGCGCAAGTGACGCTGGTGCAGCGCGCCATGGATTCGATGGGCATCGATTACATGGTGGTGTTTCCCACGCCGATGCTCGTTCTCGGCATGCACCCGCAGGTCGAGATGGAAGTGGTGATCGGCAACGCCTTCAACAAATGGCTGACCGATGAAATTCTGCCGCAGGATCCGCGCATCAAGGCGATGCTGTACCTGCCGTTCAATCATCCCGAGGAGTCGCTCAAGGCGGTCGAGGCCTATGCCGACAACCCGAGCGTCATCGGCTTTTCGGTCACCTCGACGCGGTTCCGCGCGGTCAACCACGACAGCTACATGCCGCTCTATTCGGCCATCCAGGCGAGCGGCAAGCCGTTGTCGTTCCATTCCGGCTTCCACTGGGGCGACCAGTCGATGCAGCAATGCAATCGCTTCATCTCCATGCACGCGATCTCGTTCGTCTATTACAACATCATTCACATGACGAACTGGATCATGAATGGTCTGCCGGAGCGCTTCCCGAAGCTGAAGCTAATCTGGATCGAGAGCGGTCTTGCCTGGATTCCGTTTCTGATGCAGCGGCTCGATTCCGAATACATGATGCGCTCGTCGGAGGCGCCGCTGCTCAAACGGCGGCCGAGCGAGTACATGGCGGAGATGTATTATTCGAGCCAGCCGCTCGAGCGTTCCAACCTGGATCTGACTGCGGCGACCTTCCGGGCCATGAAGGCCGAAACACAATTGTTGTTCTCCTCGGATTGGCCGCATTGGGATTTCGATCTGCCCAATTCGATCACCACGCTGCCGTTCCTCGATGACCAGGCCAAGCGGAACATTCTTGGTCTCAACGCGGCGCGCCTGTTCAACCTGGAAGTGCCCGAGCACAAGATGGTCGGAGACAAGAAGGCGCCGGCGGCGCGCGAGCCGGTCACGGCTTAAGCCGAGATGGCGAAGGCCCCGCAGCGCAAGACGGCCAGGCGCACCGCGAAGCCGCGCCGGGCGCCGGCGCGCGGCGCCGCCCCAGGCGCTGATTTCTGCACCGCGGCGCGCGATGCGCTCAAGCGCGGCGAGCCGGATGCGATTTCCGATCGGGCGCTGCAGCAGGTGATCACCGCGGCGGTGAAGGTCTACGCCGCCAAGGTGGAGCGGCGCGGGCATGATGTGCCGCCGTTTTCGCCAAACGCGGTGACCGCGACCGAGTCGGTGGTCGCCGCCTGCGGCATGATCCGTGCCGCCGACCTCAACATGTTCGACGTGGCGATCTGGTTTCATCGCCCGCCGGGAATCGATTGACGAAACTGGAGCGCGCCATGAACGAAGTCGCGGTAGGAAAGCTCGCCGACATCGCCGACGGAGATTACCGGATCTTCGCCGTCGACGAGCTCGAGGTCGGCATCTTCCGCAGCGGCGACGAGGTGCTCGCCTACGAGAACATCTGTCCGCATGCGGGCGGCCCGATCTGCCAGGGCAAGATTTTCAACAGGGTCGAGGAAGTGCTTACCCCCGACAAGAAGAGCGGCGGGCTGCGCTTCGGCAAGGCGCGCCACATCGTCTGTCCCTGGCACGGCTACGAGTACGATCTCACCACCGGCTGTCATCCCGGCGATCCAGCGCTGCGGCTTACCTCGGTGAAGGTCGCCGTCCGCGACGGCCAGATTTACCTCAGCCTGCCCGACTGAGATTCTGTGGGCCGGGCGAAGGCAAAAGCAAATCGCCAGCAGAGTATGATCCCGAAAAGCTTGCCCTCGGACTTCATCCGGGGGTGGAAACCGGTTTTCGGATAAGCATGCCGTCGGGCTTGACCCGAGGGATCATGCTCAACGGAAAAACGCAGAGCTTGATCCGATTCAATCGAATTGGATCAAGCTCTATGTCTCTCGAAACCGGGCGATGACATCGGCCGGAATCGGTTGCGCCTTGATCTGAGCCGGATTGGCCGGATCGCGCACCGCCCACACGCGCGTTTCGCGGCCCTCAACCGTCAGCTCGCCGCGAATCATCAGCCGGTGCTCGACATCGAAGCTCGAACGGCGAAACTCGCTCACCTGCGACGTCAATTCCACAACGTCGCCGAATCGCGCGGGTGCAAGGAACCGCGCGCCGGCGTCCACCAATGGCAATCCGACGATGCCGAAGGCGCCGGCGAGATCGGGCGGCCGCACCCCGAGCGCTGCTTCGAATAGCAGCCATGTGCCCCAGTCGAAAAACTCGAAGAAGCGCGCGTTGAAAACGATGCCTGCGGGGTCGCACTGCGACCATTCGACGGTGAATTGCCGCCTGCTGACAAAGTTGGCCACAGTTCCGAACCTGCCGCGCCTTGGGCCTAAGCGGAGAAACCATGAGGCGGCTGAAACGAATCATGACGAGCGGACTGCGCGGGTCCGCCCGTCACGTTCTCAGCGCTGCTACCCGCTGCTGTGAACCAAAATCCGATCCGCCTTTGATGCACCGCCGGTAGCGGCTTCGGCATTAAGACTTATCTGATCTTGGCGATCTCTCTCATCCAGCAGAGCCAAACGCGAGCGATCTGGAAATGATGATAGCGCACTGTTTGCGACTCGCAAGTTAAAGCGTGCATCGACGCGAACGCTCCGTCACTGGGGATAATTCTGGGGATTTCCAGCGCCCACCGACTCGCGCCCGGGCCGAAGTTCTGCCGATGGCACAACGTTATTTTCTTTTTTGATCGCGCCATATCCATTCTCGTCCATTCCCGGCCGAATCGGCAACGCGCTCCATCGCACCGGCAAAAATCGTGGCCGATTTGAGTAAAACGTACCGCCGTTGCCGGCATAGCCTCCACGATGACAGCGTCATGACACCGCGCGACGGGTTCTTGACGCTGGGCGAACGAACCACCAAGCTAGGGGCATGGCGGCGGACTATTTGACGTCGGTGGTCGCGGTACGGGGATGCCGCATCCGGCTGATGCGCGGGGGCGCCGGCGATCCTCTTGTCTATCTGCATGGCGCGAGCGGCGCGAGCTGGCTGCCGTTTCTGCAGACATTGAGCAAGCACTTCGACGTGATCGCGCCGGAACATCCCGGCTTCGGCGAATCTGATACGCCGGATTGGCTCGATAACATCCATGACCTCGCCTACTTCTATCTCGATTTGTTCGACGAGCTGAAACTTTCCGGCGCGCATCTTGTTGGCAATTCGCTCGGCGGCTGGATCGCCGCCGAGACCGCGGTCCGCTCGACGCAGCGTCTTGCCTCGCTGACCCTTGCGGGTTCCGCCGGCCTCCATGTGCCGGGCGTCGAGCAATTCGATTCGTTTCTCAACAGCGATGAGCAGCGGCTGCACGCGTTCTTCCACGACCAGAAAAAGGCCAAGGAGATGATCGCGCGAGTCTTGAGCCCCGAAATGGAAGATATCGCGCTGAAGAACCGCACCGTCGTCGCCAAGCTTTCTTGGCAGCCGCGCAGCCACGATCCGCATCTGAAGAAATGGCTGCACCGGATCGATGTGCCGACCTTGCTGATCTGGGGCGATACCGATCGCCTGTTTCCCAAGGAACACGCGCTCGCTTTTCACGAGGCGATCCCGGGTTCCGAGCTTGTGATGATTCCAAAATGCGGCCACGTGCCGCAAATCGAGCAACCTGATGCATTCGTTGCCGCGCTGGAGTCCTTCATCGCCGCACCGCGGCAGCAACAAAAAACCGCGTGAGGACCCGGCATGAAGTTCTTCAACTTTCATCTGATGCCGTACGCGCATGCCGATCTCAAGGCGATCGCCGAGAACGGCTCGGCCTGGGTCACCTATTCCAACAGCCATTACGACCCGGAAAAAGGCGCCGAACTCTATCACGATTATCTCGAGCAAATGGAATTCGCCGATCAGCTCGGCTTCGACGGCGTCTGCCTTAACGAGCATCATCAGACCGCTTACGGTCTGATGCCGATTCCGGGCGTCATCGCCGGAGCGCTGTCGCGCAGCGTCAAGCGCGCCAAGATCGCCATCCTCGGCCGCGCATTGCCGCTGACCAACAATCCGCTGACCATCGCCGAAGAATACGCGATGCTCGACAACATCACGCAGGGCCGACTCATCGCCGGCTTCGTGCGCGGCATCGGCGCCGAGTATCATTCCTCGGGCGTCAATCCGGCGG
>JASHVN010000666.1 GCA_030044555.1 Xanthobacteraceae bacterium
CCCTCGCCCACATAGGACACGCCCTGCGGTGCGAATATTTCGATCAGCGGCGTCGCCGTCTTGCAGGCGGCCTCCGGGCCGGAGACCACGGCGGAGAGCTTTCCCGCCTTGATCACCTTGGCATTGCCGCTCACCGGCGCGGCGATGAAATCGGCGCCGAGTTGTTTGAGCTTGTCTCGGATCGCCGCCGATTCTTCCACCGCGATGGTCGAGCAATCGACCACGATGGGCGGCATCTTGCCGGCTTGGCTGCACACGCCATTTTTGCCGTATAACACCTCCTGCACGCTCTTGCCGGTGTCGAGGATCGAGAACAGCACGTCCACGTGCTTGAGTTCGTGAAGGTGGTCGACGATCTTACCGCCGATCTTGGCGAGCGGCTCGGCCTTGGCGCGCGTGCGGTTCCAGATCGACACGTCATGGCCTGCCTTGATGAGCCGTTCGGCCATCGGCTGGCCCATGCGGCCCATGCCGATCCAGCCGATTTTCTGCGCGTTTTTCGTGGCCATGGCCTACTCCCTTGTTGTCGGCGCTTCCTATCACCTTGGCGCCGGCGTTTATAGAAGAAGCATCACCGCTGCAACGTCTTGCGCTAACGCCTTGTCCCATGCCGAATTGCCGCCTTGCCGCGCCAGAAACGGATTTGTAGCTTCGTCGCATGCAACAGGTCGCGAAACCTGCCGTCGCTGCGAATCCGGCCGCCGGTGAAGCCGGAGTGTTGCGGGCGGTATTGCGCAACGCGTTCCCGTTCGTTGTCGTCGGCGCCATATGGGAAGCGGTCGCGCATCTGGGCGTTTTCCCCGCACAATTTTTCCCGTCGCTGGAAACCGTCGCGACAACTTTCGCGCGGCTGACGCTTTCCGGCGTGCTGCCGCACCACGCCTTCGACACGCTCGTTCGCCTCCTGGCAGGATTTGCGCTCGCCGCGTTGGTCGGCGTGAGCGTCGGCGTACTCATGGGGCGATCGCGCCGGGCCGAAGATTATCTGCTGCCGCTCATAAGCATCGGCGCGCCGATCCCGGGGCTCGCTTACGCGCCGCTGTTTCTGCTGTGGTTCGGGCCGGGCAACGTGCCGTCCGTTCTGCTGGTGGCGTTCGTGTCCACCTTCCCGATCATCTACAATTCCTGGACCGGCGTGAAAGCGGTAAAAGATATCTGGGTGCGCTCCGCCCATGCCATGGGCGCCGACAAGAGCCGCCTGTTTCGCCACGTGATCCTGCCGGGCGCCCTGCCCTACATCCTGACCGGGCTGCGGCTCGGCTTGGCGCAGGCGTGGCGCATCCTGGTCGCCGTGGAGATGCTCGCCGCGGTGCCGTGGGGATTGGGCTGGATGATCTTCGGCGCACAGCAATTCCTCAACACCGACGTGATGCTCGCCGGCATCGCGGTGATCGCGATCATCGGCGTCAGCCTGGAAAAGCTGGTGTTTGCGCCGTTGGAGAATTTTACCGTGGTGCGCTGGGGCATGATGCTGTCATGACCGCCGAACGCATCCGCTCGATCCGCCGCGGCGCCACCAGCATCGTCGTGGTGGCAGCGCTTTACGAAATCGTGGCGCGCAGCGGTTATTTCGCGCCGGCCTTGATGCCGAGTCTCGAAACGATCGCGCAGACCTTCTTCGGCATGCTTGCCGACGGCAGCATGTTTCTGCACGCCGCAGCGACGCTCTATCGCGTGCTGTTCGGCTTCGGTCTTGCTGTCGCTGCCGGATTGCCGCTCGGCGTGCTGATGGGCCGCTTCCGCCCGGTCGAGACTTTCGTGCTGCCGCTCGCCAGCGCGCTGATGCCGATCCCGTCGCTCGCCTGGATACCGGTGTTCATCCTCTGGTTCGGCCTCGGCAACACGGTGACGGTGCTCATCGTGTTCTACGCCGCATTGTTTCCGCTGCTGCTCAACACCTGGACCGGCGTACGCTCGGTCAACCCGATCTGGCTGCGCGCCGCCGGCGCCATGGGCGCCGACGAGCGCAAGCTGTTCTGGAAGGTGATCATTCCGGGCGCGTCGCCGTTCATCATCGCCGGCCTGCGCCAGTCGTTTCTGCGCTCATGGATCGCGGTGATCGGCGCCGAAATGCTGGCGGCGTCGAATTTCGGCCTGGGCTGGGTCATTTTCGACGCGCAGCAATTCCTCAATGCCGACGTGATGCTCTCCTCGATCCTGGTCATCGGCCTGATCGGTTTTGCCGCCGAGCGGCTGGTGTTCGGCTCACTCGAGCGCGCCACCATCTATCGCTGGGGCATGGCGCGGTTGGCGAAGGGGTAATTCGAGCGCGAGCAACTCATCGATGATCTGCCGATACCTGGCGATGTCGGTGCGGACAAACGCGGCGAATTGATCGATCGATAAGGCCGATACTTGCGGTCCGAACGCGCGGAGCCGGGCATTGATGGCGGGTTCGAGAAGGATCTTGTTGATCTCGTTGTTTAGTTTTTCGGTGACGTCTATCGGCATGCCGCGCGGGCCGAAGAAGCCGGCCCACAGCGGAAAATCGAAATTGGCAATCCCGGTGGCTTCAGCGACGGTCGGAATATCGGGACTGAGCGGCGAGCGCTCGGCCGTCGAGACCGCCAGCAGCTTCACCCGGCCGCGCTGCATCGGCGGCACGGCGGTCGGATAAGCGGGGAAATAAAAGTCCACCTGCCCCGCGGCAACGTCCTTCAACGCCGATTCAGCGCTCTTGTACGGCACATGAACGAGTTTGTTATCGAGCTTGAGCTTTAACATCTCGCCGGCAAGATGGCCGGGCGTTCCGACGCCGGCGGATGCGAACGTCATTGCTTCGTTGGCGCGCAAAGCGGCAACCCACTGCGCGACGTTCGCGTAGG
>JASHVN010000667.1 GCA_030044555.1 Xanthobacteraceae bacterium
TCAATGCCCGGGCGCAAGCAACCCCGTCCCTATGATCGGGAGCTTTTCAAAGCGCGTCACCTCGTCGAGAATTTCTTTTGTAAGCTGAAGCAGTTCCGCGCCATCGCCACCCGCTACGACAAGCGCGCGATCAACTTCCTTGCAGGCGTTTACGCCGCCGCGATTTCTATTTGGCTCAATTGAGGACAGGCCCTAGACGCTCCTGTCTTTGCCTGAGATTGATCAAAGCCTATTTGACCGTACCACGAATACTCATAAACCGAAGGGTCCGTTGAGCGGTCATATTGGTCAATTTTGCATAATCCCTTCGTGCGATTTCTATAATTTCGGCGATGGCGGATTGTCCGGCCAGCCGATCGTGCAGGATAAACTCCACGGCGGTCCAACTAAGCCCGGCAGCCTTGCACGGCAGCAGGACGGCGTCGTTGCGATGGCCGTTCAGCAGCTGCGCGATTGTGCCGACCGGAATCGAGCTAAGACGAGCGATGCCGACGATAAGCTCGTCCTGTTGCCGCTTCTGCACAAATCCCAACAACGCCGCCTCATCCAACTTCCCCGACGAAACCAATGCGGCTATGTTGCGCTCGGCCTCGCCGTAGTCCGGTTCGCTGCCTTGCGCGATGGTCTTGCCGATCTTGGTAACGACCAACTCGATCTCTTTCCGTCTTTCCGGCGCCACGAGCGATAAAATTTTCGCAATCACGGCGTCGGTCGCGCGCCGCAGGAGTTCCTGCAGTAAACTGCTCGGAAGGTCCTTTCGCAATCCGACGACGGTACTCAAATCATCATCACCTTCGGCTCTTTCCACCAGCCGATTGTATCCAGCCTCCGAGAAAAGGGCGCCCGCGTTCTTTGCCAGGGAAGACACAACTTTTCGGTCGCCACGGACCAAAAGAACCTCAGTGAGTGTGGGCTCCAGGGTGGGGCGCTCGGATATCGCCAGCAGATGGGCTTGGCTCTTGGTCTTGGCGATATGGACCAAGTCAGCCGTGGTCAACCTTTTTGACCCGGTCAGAACCGGTGTAGCGACCGCAATATCGTCATCCTGCGCGAGCCGCTTGATCACCCTGATAGGAGCGGTGTCCACAGGCGCGAGCCGTTTGCCGAGTTCGGCCAGCGCGCTCTTTTCGATCCTTTCGGCTAATAAGCACAAGACATCATCGAATACTTCTATCTGACTGTCATTGAGTCGGTTGGCATCATGCAGAAAGAGATCCGTAACGCGACGAAGCGTATTTACACGATTTTCTGGCGACGCTGTTTTGACCGCGCTCTCCAGTTCATCAATCAATGAAGTTTCTTGCATAGGATAAATTTTTTGACGATTGGCCGGGACGTGAGACGTTTCGGAGGCTAACCTCATACAATTAATATTTACTTGTGTTTTCGCACTAATCGGGGGTTGGAAGACAGTTCGGCGGATTTGGAAAGCGTCGCTGACACAGCAAAGTGTGTGCCACAGGAGCCTCGCCAGGCCGGACAATGGCGTGTAAAAATTGCATCAGAACATTGCAATGCGGACATGGGTGGTTGCGACGGCGAGTTTTCGGCTGTTGCGAAGGAGAGTGGAGAGCAGCCGCCGAGCAGCGAGGAAGCGAGCATCGGCGCCGCTATGACTGCAAAATTTTCCTGGCATCGATGCTGGCAATGGACCGACAAAAACAGGCTAAGGAGAAGAAAGTTTGCAAGCCCGTTTATGGGGTCAAATGCGTTGTCCAACACTCGATTAACCCGGGTGGACTATTTTCCAGTCGACGAATTCAGCACGATCTGTTGTGAATTCCGAAAAACGACTGCCCCCGCCCAAAGACTCTGACTGCACGGTCTGCTCAAAATTTCGACGAATCGATCACGCGGCCACGCATTCGGCCGGGCGCGCCGGCTTTGGCCGATCAAACAAGCCGTCCCCATGGAAGAACAAAGAGGAATGCCAAAATGGAAGATTTTTGTTCGCGAATCGAGTGAGCTTACCGTCACCAAGATTCATTCTCAGCATGAAATGCGGGATGATGCGCTGAGCCATGTTTGCGCCTGCCAACATCTCTTTCGCGACGTACAGCGAATTGAGGGACCTGATGGCGAGATAATTTCGCTCCCAGAGATCAGGCAATGGTATATCGACTTGTTCAATGTTCGGTAGAATATCGCCCGAACGGTGGGCACCGAGCCGGTCCGCGGCAGCCTTGCCAAGCCTGTCTCGTGGCTCCTGAGAGGTGGCTGATCTGCATCATGATTGCAGTCCGAATGTCGGCGTCTGGCACTCCGCGCCGGTTTTTGAATGTCCGCCGTTCGGTCGCTGACAGAGGACCGGGCGGACATGACGTTCGGATATGGCGATTTAGATATTGGCGAATTTATGAGTACACGGCGCAGCGGCCCACCTGCGCCGCCTTGACTTTATGCCGGGCGCGGCTTCAATCCTGCGCAGATTGAGGCGCGCAGGAGCAGCCCATGACCTTCCGCATCGCCATCGTGCAGCCGATTTCGCATCCGCCAGGCGAGGACGAGCGCAACGTCGCCGACGCCGTGCGCGCCGTCGATCGCTGCGCCCATGAGGGCGCCGATTTCGTCTGCTTTCCGGAAACCTACCCGGGGCCGTGGCGTATGCCAGCCACCTATGATCCGATACCGCCGCTGGCCGAGGCGGCGGCCGCGCAGGGCGTGCACGTGGTCTTCGGGACCATCGAGCCGCTCGACCGCAACGCCGCGACTGCGCATAACCTTATTGTCATGGCCTATCCGGACGGCCGCGCGCCGGCACGCTATCGGCGCACTCATCCCAACGGGCCGTGGATTTATACCGGCGGCAAGAGTTGGGAATTCCAGTACGTCGCCGGCAACGATTTTCCGGTTTTTGACACCGTGCACGGCCGGGTTGGCCTGGCGATGTGCAGCGAGGTTTACGTGCCGGAAGTGACGCGGGCGCTCGCTTTGCGCGGCGCGGAACTGATTTTCATGCCAGCCGGCGTTGACAAGCGGCGGCTGTGGGCGACCTGGCGCACGCTCATCTGGGCGCGCGCCATCGAAAATCTGGCGCTGGTGGTGACCACGCAAAATCTGTTCAGTCACAGCGACCGCGGCCTCGCCATGGTGGCGTCGCCCGAGGAAATTTTGTGCGAGAGCACGGCGGCGGGAACGAGCTTCGTCGACGTGGATCTCGAGCGCGTGCGGCATCTGCGCGCGACGCGTGACGAACTCGGCTCATCGCAGCACTGCGGTGCCAAGCAGGGTCTGCTCGGGCCGCAATGGCAGCGGCCGGAGCTTTACGACTCGTTTTATCCGCGGCCGTTGCGCGAAGCGGCCGAGTAGCGCGTGGTTCCTCGCCCCGATCTCGGCCCGCCGCCCAATCTCGGCTACACGGCGAGCTGCGTTGACCGCGCCACGCTCTGTCGCGGCGATGAAGCCGCGATGACAAAACTGGCAAGCGATCCGCGCGCCGGGTTTTATCTGATCGGCGGCGAACTCGTGCTGATGAAAAAATCGAGCGGGGTTTTGCAGCCGTTATTCGCCGCCGATGAGGCGCGCGCGTTCGCGGGCGCGCGCGAGACCATCTTCCTCGGCCTCTTGGAGGACGCGCCGCTGTTCGCGATCGCTCTCGATCCCGTTATGGTCGAGCCGCTGAAGGCACGCGATGATCTGCAGCTCACGGACCTGCGTACGATGGCGATGCACGGCCTGGTCGAGGCCGTGCATCTGCCGCCGCTCGCCGAAGCCAAGGCGTTGCTCGGCTGGCATTCCCGCCACCGCTTTTGCTCCAATTGCGGCTTGCCGACCCGTCCGGTGGAAGCCGGCTGGCGGCGCGATTGCCCATCGTGCAAGGTGCAGCACTTTCCGCGCACCGATCCGGTGGCGATCATGCTGCCGATTTCCGGCGACCGCTGCGTGCTCGGGCGCTCGCCGCGCTTCGCAGCGACCATGTGGTCCTGCCTCGCCGGCTTTATTGAACCAGGCGAGACGATCGAAGATGCGGTGCGCCGCGAGGTGCTGGAGGAGGTGGGGATCAAGTGCGGGCGCGTCACTTATTTTACATCACAGCCTTGGCCATTCCCGATGTCGCTGATGATCGGCTGCCATACCGAAGCGCTGTCGGACAAAATCATCGTCGACCATAGCGAGCTTGAGGATGCGCGCTGGTTCGAACGCGAGGAACTCGTCCTGATGCTCCTGCGCAAGCATCCGCAGGGGCTGACTGCCACGCTGCCGCACGCGATCGCTCACCACATCATCCGCCGCTACATCGAGGAGGGCGCCGATGTCCTCCGCTGACGGCACGCACGGCAAAGCGCCGCGCGTGCTCTGCGCCGGCATCATCGTGCTCGATGAAGTTTTTCAGGTCGAAGAATTTCCACAACCCGACGGAAAAGTGCAGGCGAAGGGTTTTTTTGCCGTCAATGGCGGCTGTGCCGCCAACGCGGCGGTCGCTGTCGCCCGGCTCGGCGGCCGTGCTGCGCTGGCCGCCCCCATGGGCGGTCCGCCCGGCGGGGATGATAATGGCGATCGCGTGCTCGCGGCGCTTGCCCGCGACGGCGTCGACTGTCGCGCCTGTCAGCGTATCGCAGGCCTGGCCACCGCGCTGTCGGCCATCTTCATCAATGCGCGCGGCGACCGCACCATCGTCACCTATCGCGACGAGCGTGTCGCCGCCACGACGCCGACCGACCCGGAAAACCTGGTGGCGGCGGCCGACATCGTGCTCGCCGATAACCGCTTTCCGGATTTCGTCACGCCGATCTGCGCGGCCGCGCGCCGCCGCGGCCTGCGCGTCGTGCTCGACGGCGATCGGCCCACATTCGAGGACGATCCGTTGTTTGGCCTCGCCTCGCACCTCGTCTTTTCTTCCGAATGCTTGCGCGAGACGACCGGAATAGCCGATCTGGCTGAAGGACTTTTGCGTATTGCCAAGGCAACCGACGCCTTTCTGGCTGTCAGCAACGGCCCCGACGACATCGTCTATTTGCATGGCGGAAAGCCGCGCCGGCTGCCGGTATGTGCCATTCGTGCAGTTGACACGCTTGGCGCCGGCGACGCCCTTCACGGCGGCTTCGCGCTGGCGCTGGTCGAGGGCAGGAACGAGGTCGAGGCGCTGTGCTTCGGTGCCGCCGCGGCGAGCCTCAAATGCGCCCGCCCGGGCGGTTCCGGTGGCATGCCGACGCGTGCTGAAGTCGAGGCGCTTTTGGCCGGTGGGAACCGGACCGCCGCAACGGTCAAGCCATAAGGGCTAAAAGCGGCTTGATTTAGAATATTTTACTCTGTAAATCTCTTCCATCATTTCTTTGTGGAAGAATATTCTCATGGACGCGATCGACCGAAAAATCCTTGCGGTCCTGCAAGATGACGCCGCGCTGTCGGTGGCCGAGATCGGCTCCCGCGTCGGGCTGTCCTCAACCCCATGCTGGAAGCGCATCCAGCGCCTGGAGGCCGACGGCGTCATTCAAAAACGCGTCGTGCTCGTTGATCAGGACCGCATCGGGCTCGGCGTGTCCGTATTCGTCTCCATCGAGACCGGCGATCACTCGCAGGATTGGCTCGATCGCTTCGCCAAGGTAGTCGGCGCCATGCCGGAGGTGATGGAGTTTTACCGTATGGCCGGCGATGTCGATTACATGCTGCGCGTGGTGGTGCCGGATATCGCTGGCTTCGACGCGTTCTATAAGCGGCTCATCGCCGCCGTGCCGCTGAAGAACGTTACCTCGCGCTTCGCCATGGAGAAGATCAAAT
Source organism: Xanthobacteraceae bacterium (assembly GCA_030044555.1). GTDB lineage: Bacteria > Pseudomonadota > Alphaproteobacteria > Rhizobiales > Xanthobacteraceae > BOG-931. Next base: position 5,719 of record JASHVN010000667.1, read on the forward strand.
CGACCACCGCGTTGCCTATTCCATAGAGCATGATCCCGAAAAGTGGAAACCGGTTTTCGGATAAGATCATGCTCAAGGAAAAAATTAAAGCATGATCCCGAAAAGTGGAAACCGGTTTTCGGATAAGATCATGCTCAAGGAAAAAATTAGAGCATGATCCCGAAAAGTGGAAACCGGTTTTCGGATAAGCATGCCCTCGGGCTTGACCCGAGGGATCATGCTCAAAGGAAAAAATTTAGAGCTTGATCCGATTCAATCGAATTGGATCAAGGTCGAGGCTCAGTGGCCCTGCTGTTGCGATTGCGCGGCGCCGGCGCCCATCGCCTGGTTGTTCCGCGACGTGATCTGATCGAGAGTCTGGGCGAAATAATCTTTGTCGTCGCCCAATGTGAATCGCCGTTCGCATTCGGGTGTGCAGCTATAGGTTTCGCGCGTGACGCCGCGATAGACCACCACGGTAGGACCGCCCGGACCGAGGACCTCGACAGTATGCTCGGCCAATACGGCGCCGTCCTTGTCGAGAACAATGAAGTTGGTGGCGCCGTATCCCTTACCAGTGATTACGCCGAGACCGTGCGGCTCCACAGTAAGATCGGCGACCAGCGGATTGCCGATCACGACGGTCACCGCCTGCTCGGGAAGTTGGATGAGGGTGGCGCGGTCAACTTGTACCGTGATCGGCGTGGCGGCATCAGCCGGTGCGGCTGCGGCGACGGTGAAAGCGCCGGCCGCGAGCGAAATGATCAGGCTCAAGGCCATCCGGCCTCGCAAGCACACACGCCTCATCGATACTCTCCGATACGCTACGCGGAATAGACTAACCAAGGCGCCCGCACGCTGACAAAGCTAATTGACCGCAAATTGGTGAATGAACTGCAAATTCCCGGCCGCTGCCGCCGCGACGGTCACGCTTGCTTAACGAAACCGGCAAATGGCGGGGAATGTGCTTACGGCTTCACTGCGTGAAGGGGTGCACCAGCTGCGCCCCGAAGCTCGGCGGGAAGCTGCGGTCGGCGATGCCGTAGTGGTCAGGAAGCTCGCCCGCCGGCATGTAGAATGTGCCGAATATGAGGTCGAGGACCGGGAAGGTGGCGGCGAAGTTCTTCTCGCCGCCCCGATCCGGTGCGGTGTGATGCCAGCGATGGAAAACGGGACTGGCGATCACGTATTTGAATGGACCCAGCGTCCAGTCGAGATTGGCGTGCACGAACGCCGAATGGGCGGTGGTCAGCGGGCCGATGACAAGGAAGATGTTGGGCGAGATGCCGGCAAACAGCATCACGACGTCGGCCGCGACCGAGCCGAGAAACAGATTTATCGGATGGAAGCGCGCCGCCGAAATCCACTCCAGTTCCTCGGACGAATGATGCACGGCGTGATACTTCCACATTTGCTCGCCGTGAAACCAGCGATGCGTCCAGTAGAGAATGATGTCTTCGCCGATGAGGAAGATCACTCCCTGGGCGACGAGCGGCAGCGCCGCCAGCGGGCCGTGGCCGTTTTCGTAGAAGGCGATCAGGCCGTCGGGGGTGGTGATTTGGAACACCAGTGCCGCGGCGACGATGAGCAGTCCGATGCGCAGGAAGCGCGTGATCACCGGAATGAAAAACCAGTAGCACAGATCGGTTACCAGATCGCGCTTGTGCCACCAGGACCGGCCGGGGTTACAGGCCCAAAACCACGTGAGCACGGTGAACGCCGCCGCGAGGCCGATCGAAATCGGCACGCCTCTCGAAATCGTTTCGCCGGCGGTGACCGCGACAGCGAGCAAATCCTGGTTCATCTCGGGCGCTCTGATTGGCGACGCGGTCCCGCGTCGCGCGCAAGCAAGTATTAGGTGGTGCTCCTGCGGCTCGCCGCATAAGCCGCTCGGATGGAACGCCTGCACATATCGACGAAGCGTCTTAATGGTCTGTGAAGGCTGCAACGGAGCCTGAGCGCCGCGCGCGGCTGCCTTGCATTCCAGAAGACCAAACCCGGAAGACCAAACTTCTGAGTAAACGATCGCTTAATCGCGCGCGTGAGAGCCCGCTTGAGTTTCTCTCAGATGGCAGAAGGATAATTTACATTTTCGGTGCAACTTCTCGGCATTCTCAACCGGCTCGGCCTTGTATTCGGGCAGATCCGCTACGGAATGGCCACGGGCGAGGCATGTTTCGAAGCTTGCCAAAATATTTGCAACGCCTGGCGAGAGAGATTTCTCGATTCGCTGGTACGCGAGACGGCGCGACGGCAGTTGAATTCGCCTTGATCGCTCCGCCGTTCTTGGCGACGCTGATCGCCATTCTTGAAGTGAGCCTTTTCCTGTTCGCGCAGGCGCTGTTGCAGAACGCCGCCGTGGAGGCAGGTCGCCTGTTCATGACCAACCAGGAGCAGAACACCTTTACGCAGAATAGCGACACCACGACCCAGGAGCAATCGGCGCAATTTGAAAGCAATGTTTGCCCGATGATCAGCGCTCTGTTCACCTGCAGTTCGCTGATGGTCAACGTGCAGAGCTATTCGAGCGTCAGCGGCGCCAGCGCGGGGGAGCCGACATTGACGTTCAACGCCCAGGGCGGGGTCAGCAACGCCTGGTCCTTCGAGTCCGGTACTCCTGGCGAGCTTATGGTGGTTCAGCTCATCTACGAATGGCCGATCCTCAGCGGGCCGTTTGGCTATGTTCTTCCCAATCTCGGCAATGGCCATGCCGAGATGATGGGGGTCAGCGCCTTCCGGGTAGAACCCCAGAACCTGTTAGAGTCGCAGTAGGATTGCTGATCGTGCGCATAACGGCGAGCAGACATCGGCGGTTTCCTGGCCGCTTTCTGGCATCGACGGGCGGCATCGCCGCGATCGAGTTTGCGCTGGTTTTGCCGGTCCTGGTGCTGCTGTTTCTGGGGTCCGTGGATGCCGCAAGAGGAATCGCCGTCTACATGAAGGTGCGTGCGGCGACCTACACCCTCGATGCTCTCACCAATCAATATCAGACGATCCAATCCACGGACATTTCGTCGATCGTCGGCGCAACTTCGCTGGTGCTGGCTCCGTATTCCACGGCGCCATTAGGTATCACCGTTTCGCAAATATCGGTCACCAGCGCCACCAGTGCAACGGTGAGCTGGAGCTATTCGCAGAACGGCACGCCGCTTTCACAAGGAGCCACCGTGACCGTTCCGTCGGGTTTTTCGACCTGCACGTCCTATCCGTGCTATCTGATTTATGGTCAGGTGAGCTACTCCTATTCACCACTTTTCGGTTATTTCGCGCCGACCGCGATCAACATGTCGGACAGCCTTTATGTCACGCCGCGCAACAGCGCGTGTGTCTTGTATCCGCCGGGAAACGTTAGTTCGTGTTAGTCGTTTGTTGACTTGGGCTTGGGGGGCGAACGGTTCGCGCCCGAGCGGCCCGGGATTCGCTGCGGGCGTGAGGCGGAGAGATTGTTGTTGACGGGATTGCTCTAAACCGCCGTCCGCGGAGTGATCTAAAGCAATTCTCCAATCGAACCCGCACGGGGTCATCGTCGCGAGGAGTTCGAAGGGGACGACGCAATCCAGAAATCGATATTGCGCTCTGGATTGCTTCGCTCCGCTCGTAAAGAAGACCGTATCCGACCGCGCTCCGCTCTAATTGGTAATGTGCGCGGTGCTGACGGCCAGGTTGAACATCTGCTGCAGCCCGCTGGTGATTTCCTGTGGCGTGGTCGCTGTGACGAAGAAGCTGGGCGACGTGGCGCAAGCCTGAAGCGCCGCCGGAATATTTGCAATGTTGGCGTTGGCATAACCGTCTTCGTTGTTGGCGAAATTCGGATTCGGATCGGATATTTGCGTGTAAGGAATGTAGATAATGGCAATGGTGATCCCGCGATTTTTTAATGTCGTGCAGTAGTTTGTGCTCGGCTCGTTATTGGGGCTGAATCCCGGCATGACGGTTGCCGAGTTTTGATATGGAATCCCGCACTGAGTGCACGGCAGACTTGGTTGGGTGGATGTCCACGAGTTTGGACTTGTGCCGTTTTCTGCTCCCCAGCTACCGTTCGACTGAGTCTGATAATCCTGCGAGCCGTCGGTGACGATGAAAACAACAGGCAGCGCGTCGGACGGACTCGCACCGCTGCCGACCGAGGTGATGAAACTGTTCATCTGCGAGAGCGCGTTCTCGAAATGGGTGCCGCCGGATCCGAGCGTCGTATTCTGGCCAGTGTCGAGAAGATTCGCCAAGTCGTCGGCAAAGTCGTTGATGGTGGTCCCTGTGATATTGGAGGTCAGACCGACGGAGCAGGAGTTGCTGGCGCCGGCGCTGGCCGTACAAAGATTATCGATGAACGGAAATAACCCGACCTGGAATTGGTCTGGCATATTATCTGTTTGTTCTTGATGATCCGCGTACGTCAGTAGCGTACTGACCGCAGAGCCCACCGCGTCGGCACGCAATTGGATGCACGAGGTCGTTCCCGGATTGGGGCACGACTCGACTTGGCTATTGGTCCAATTCACATATTGGCCGCATCCCGGCGGATACGGGGTGTTCGTCGTACCCGGGATGTCGCCCGAGGGCGCCGCAGGCGGGTTGGCGTCGTTGGGGTCGGTTGCACTGCAGCCCGTTAGCGTGGCGGGCGTTGTCCCCAGCCGTGAAATGATGAAGCCCATGCAGTAGCCGCCGGGATAGCCGCTGGGCCATTCACTGGGAATGTCTTGGCCAATGTTTTCTTGACTACTACCGTGTTTGCCCTGGACGGTAACAGTAACGTAGTACGGCCATGATCCCTGCCATGGTCCTGCCCCGCTGCCGGTTTGCGCGCAAGTTCCCTGCTGGGCGAAATGGCAGGCAAATTGACAGCCCTGCGAATAGCCGTTCGTGCCATGCAGGTTGTCCGGATTGACCGCCATGAGTCTTGTTTGCTCGCTGGTGGTCGAGGGAAAGCTCATCGACCCGGAGACGTCGAGCATCAGATAGAAATTCATGTAGCCCGGCAGCGAGTAGCTCGCCGTCGACGAGCCGGAAATCGCGATGTTCTTAAAACCCATGACTCCCATGAACAACGTGGGAACCTTGGCCGTAAAAGCGACAGTCGCGGTCAGCGTCAATCCGCTCCTCGTTACCGTGGCCGTCGGAGTCAAGTTCGTATAGCCGACGTCGGCCGGCGCTGAGCCCAGATTCGCATTGAAATAATTGACCGCCGCGGTCGAGCCGCCGGAGATGGTGCCGCTGCCGCTCATGCTTTGGGCGGTCGAAACGACCGAAGAGTTGTAGGAGATGGTTGCGAGTGCGGCTGCATCGGCGGCCGCCTGCAGCTTGGTTTTGATCACCGAGGCCGTCGAGTAGTCGACAACGCAGCCGACGGCGCAGACGAGCGGAATGGCCGTAAGCCCGACGATAATGGCGACGTTGCCGCGCTTGTTCGCTCTGAAAGCAGCGATCAACGCCCGCAGGCGCGCAAGCCGCCCCTTGAACGGAAGTCTTTTCGCGGCTGCGCTCCTCATCGAACGACTCCCGGCCTATCGACCCAGTTTTGGTCGAGAATTCGAAGACATGCGCCTTCCCCGTTTGGGACGGCTACTGGCCGGGAATGTCTTCTAAAAAGCTTAATGAGTCATCGTGCCGATTGACGAGTCGCCGGCATCGCAGATCTCGTCAGGCGGCGACGGAGCGCCGGCAGAAAATTCGGCGGGTCTCCGCCTCCGCGAGCGGCAGCTAACCGAACTTCAAATCTTTTCTGGCGATGCTCTAAAGGCCCACCGCGTTCAGACGGCGTGAGGACGCCGCTTTTGGCGGGAGCGGATCGGCAACCAGCAGCCGAGAGATCGCGTCATCACCAAACAATCATCTTGAAACGAAAAGATTCAAAGAGTTTCGCCGCGCCAAATCATGGTAATCACCGCCTCTGCGAAATACGGCGTTAACTACGGCGATGAATGGCGAAAAAGCGCGCTGTTTAATTGATTGATTTAACTCGCTCGCAATGTCTCGTCGCTAGCTTTGGCCGCGATCCAAATGGTCCGCAAAAAGGCCGTTGGGTCACGCTCAGACAGCCACGTGTGGACCTAAGGAGCCAACTCATGAAGACCCTTGTGTCGCGGTTCGTGAAGGATCAGTCGGGCGCCACGGCCATTGAATACGGTCTGATTGCTGCCGGCATTTCGGTTGCGATCATTGCCGTCGTGCAGGGCCTCGGCACCAACCTGAAGAACACCTTCAGCAGCGTTTCAAGCGCCCTCAAGTAAGCGGCGTTTGCCTCTGCTACGAGAGGGCTCCGGTCGCTCACCGGGGCCTTTTCGTTGTGCGCGGCGCCGCCGAATGGAAATTCGTGTTCGCGGAACAGACAAGAAAAATCATGCTGACCGAAGCGATCGAGCTGACGCTGTTTCCTGCGGTGATGGCTTTCGCCGCCTGCAGCGACTTGTTGACCATGACGATCGCCAATCGCATTTCGCTTATTCTCGCCGGCGGGTTTGTCCTGCTGGCGGTCATGGCCGGAATGAGCGCGACCGACATAGGCTGGCATTTCGCCGCCGGCGGCGCCGTGCTGGTCGCGACCTTCGTCATGTTCAGTTGCGGCTGGATCGGCGGCGGCGATGCCAAGCTGGCCGCAGCCACTGCGCTTTGGCTCGGATTTGCTCATTTGTTTGATTACTTGGTTTACGCTTCGCTGCTCGGTGGAGCGCTGACGCTGGCCTTGATCCAATTTCGCATGTTGCCGCTGCCGTCGCCGCTCGTCGGCCGCGCCTGGATCGAGCGGCTGCACCGCCGCGGCGGCGGCGTGCCCTACGGCATCGCGCTGGCGGCGGCGGCGCTGCTGATTTATCCGCACACCCAGTGGATGACGGCGTCCGGCCTTTAGATCGCCATCCGGAGCCGCTGCCGATGCGTGGGTAACGCGAGATTAACGCGATTTAGATACGCCTCATTAACCATGCTTTGACGTTTAGCTGGTGAAATCCAGTGATGTCGGCGCTCCGCGCTGCAGCGTCATTTGGGAAGTGAAGCGTAATGAAAGCCGCGCGTCTCGTTGTTCTTGGTGTCGCCATTGCCGCCGGCGGGGTCGCCGCGCTGCTGGCCGGAAGAAGCCACCAGCCCGCACCGCAGAAAGCGGCGGCGCCGGTCGTTCAGCTTCCCACGGTCCAGGTGCTCGTCGCCAAGACGGATTTGAGCAGGGGCCATCTGGTCGGCAATCACGATATCGGCTGGCAGACCTGGCCCAAGGCGGCGGCAAACGGCAAGTTCATCGAGCAATCCGCGCGGCCCGACGCGATCAAACAGTTCATCGGCGCGATCGTGCGCGTGCCGGTGGCCTCGGGCCAGCCGATCTACGATCCGATGGTGGTGTTCGCCAAGGGCTCCGGCTTTCTCGCCGCGATGCTTCCGGCGGGAATGCGCGCGGTCGCGATGGAGGTCTCGCCGGTCACCAGCGCCGGCGGATTCATCCTGCCCGACGACCACGTCGATATCATGCTGACGCGTAACGACACCTCTGCGGACACCTCTCATCAGTCGGGCCCGAAGCTCGTCAGCGAGACGATCTTGAAAAACGTGACCGTGCTTGCCGTCGATCAGGCGGTTCAGGAAAAGAAAGGCGAGAAGGCCGCAGTGGGCAGGACCGTGACGGTGGAAGTCACCCCGCAGCAGGCGCAGATGTTGGCCCTGGCGCGTCAGCAGGGCACGCTGTCGCTGTCGCTGCGCAGCCTGCGCGACTCGCAGTCCTCCACTCCCGAGAGCGTAGTGCACGAGAACAGCGAGACTGCGGCGATCAATACGGTTCGCTACGGCATCACCAGCATGACGACGGTGGAGCGCTGATGAGCACGGAGAGTGTCACCATGACGGCAAGCACGGCAGTCCGTGCGGCAACCCTCGCGGCCTCGATCGCGCTCTTGATCGTCGCGCATGTCAATCCGGCCGCCGCGGGCGACATGGGCTTGAGCGCGCCGCCGACGCAGCACATTCACGTCGCCGCAAGCGACCTGAAGTCGCGTGCAGTGACGCTCGGCGTCAGCAAATCGGTGGTGATAGACCTGCCTCGCGACATCAAGGACGTCCTGGTCGCCGATCCGACCATCGCCAACGCCGTCGTGCGGTCCTCGCGGCGCGCCTACATCATCGGCATAAAGGTCGGCCAGACGAACGTTTTCTTCTTCGACGCAAACGGCAGGCAAATCGCCGGCTTCGACATCGCGGTGACCCGGGACCTCAACGGCATCGAGCAGGCGATCAGGGAGGTGATCCCGGATTCCGACATCACGGTCCGCGGCATTGATGAGGGAGTGATCCTGTCCGGCACGGTGGCGAACCAGGCGGAATCGCAGCAGGCCTATGACATCGCGGTGCGCCTCCTTGGCGCCGCGTCCTCGGCCACCGCCGCCGCGGGCGACAAAATCGTCAACGCGATAGTGGTTCGCGGCGGCGATCAGGTCATGCTCAAGGTCACGGTCGCCGAGGTCGAGCGCGATCTGGTCAAGCAGCTCGGCATCAATTTGTCCGGCAGCCTCGGCTACGGCACCGCGGTCGTCAACTTCAACAATACGAATCCATTCTCGGCCTATGGCGAGTCGCTCAGCGGCTCCAGCATCAGCGGCGGCTGGCAAAACATTAGCGCGGTATTGCAGGCCATGGAGCAGGCAGGCGTGATCCACACGCTGGCCGAGCCAAGCCTCACCGCGATCTCCGGCGAGGAGGCGACTTTCTACGCCGGCGGCCAGTTTCCCGTCCTCAACGGCTATTCATGCTCGTCCACGTCGAGCACGCCGGGCGCTCCGGTGACATGCCAGCCGTCCATCTCGTTCAAGAAATTCGGTGTCGGCCTCAATTTCACTCCGGTGGTGCTCAGTGGAGGGCGCATCAGCCTCACGGTCAAGACCGACGTGTCGGACCTCTCGACGCAGAACGCGCTGACGATCACCCAGCCGGGCACGACGCAAACGGCGACCATACCGTCGATCAGAGAGCGGAGCGCCTCCACGACGGTGGAGATTCCGTCCGGCGGCTCGCTGGCGATGGCCGGCATGATCCAGAACACGACGCGGCACAATATCAACGGTTTCCCCGGGCTGATGGAGCTTCCGGTGCTCGGACCGCTGTTCAAGAGCAACGACTTCGTCAACCAGCGCACCGAGCTGATGATCCTGGTGACGCCCTACGTCGTGCGCGCCGTCGCCGAGAAGGACCTGTCTCGGCCCGACGACGGCTTCGCCGATCCCAGCGATCCGGCGCAGGTTCTGCTCGGCAATCTCAACCGCATTTATGGCGTCGGCGGAAAATCCGACCCGCCGCCCGACACTTACCACGGCAACTACGGGTTCATTCTCGATTGATGCCGGGCATCAGGAGATCGATCGATGCGTAATGTCCGCACCGCGTCTGCCGAACGCATCGCCCGCGCCGGACTCGTACTGCGTGCGGCGCTGGTCATCGGCTGCGCCGCGCTGGTCTGCGGCTGCAATACCGACCAGCAGATTACCGGCGCTCCCTCCGCGCCGAGCGACTATCGGCTCCGCCATCCGATCACGATCACCGAAAAGCCTCACACCTTCCAGCTTTTCATCGGCGCCAACCGCGATTCGCTGACGCCGATGCAGCGCGCCCAGTTGCTGGCGTTCGGGCAAGACTGGAGAAAGGAAGCGACCGGCGGCGTCATCATCGATGTGCCGGTCGGCGGCAGCAATCAACGTTCGTCGGCGGCGGCATTGCCGGAGATCAAATCGATCCTGGCGGCCAGCGGCGTCGAGCGGGGCAGCATGGCCGTGCGCAGATATCCTGTTTCACCCGGGACGTTCGGCACCGTGCGCATCAGCTATCCGAGAGTTGCCGCGCAGGCCGGGCCCTGCGGTCTGTGGCCAGAGGACATCGGGCCAAGCTTCAATCGCGACTATTTCGAAAATCAGCCGCCGTGGAATTTCGGTTGCGCCACTCAACGCAACCTCGCGGCGATGGTGGCCAATCCCGCCGATCTGGTGCAGCCGCGTGCCGAGACGCCGGCCTACACCATGCGGCGGACGACGGTCATGGAAGATTACCGGGCGAAGGGTGATCCGGTCACCAACTATTCATCCAAACTCGACACGATACAGTTGAACAATTGATGACGTTGGCGACATGAGACAGGCTAATCAAGCGAGGGCTGAGGACATTGCCGCCGACGATGCCGTCGGCCGCGAGGAGCAGATTGCGCCGGCCCCACGCGTATCGGTTCAGGCCTTTTGCGAAACGGTGGAAACCGCCGCGGCGATTCAAGCGGCCGGCGAGGACCGCCGCATGGCGAAGGCGCATTTGCGCATTCAGATGGGCGGGCTGACGGCCGCAGTTGAGGCTTATCAGAACTCGCCGACTCCGAACGTCATCGTCCTGGAATCGGACGGCCGCGGCGAAGATATCCTGGCGGGCCTCGATCAACTCGCTCAGGTCTGCGACCCCGGTACGCGCGTGGTGGTGGTCGGCCGGACCAACGATGTCACCCTCTATCGCGAGCTGGTGCGTCGCGGGGTGAACGACTACATGATTTCCCCGGTCGGGACGTTGCAGGTCGTGCGTTCGATCTGTGGGTTGTTCTCGGCGCCGGACGCCAAGCCGGTCGGCCGCATTCTCGCTGTGGTCGGGGCCAAGGGCGGGGTCGGCGCTTCCACGGTCGCGCACAACGTCGCGTTTTCCATCTCGCACGATCTGGGGCTCGATTCGGTTGTCGCCGATCTCGATCTCGCGTTCGGCACCGCCGGGCTCGACTTCAACCAGGATCCACCGCAGGGCGTCGCCGAGGCGGTATTCTCGCCGGATCGCGTCGATACCGCCTTCATCGACAGGCTGCTGGCCAAGTGCACCGATCATTTGAGTCTGCTTGCGGCGCCGGCGACGCTCGATCGAGTCTACGATTTCGGCCCCGACGCATTCGACACGATTTTCGATTCGCTTCGCGCCACGGTGCCTTGCGTCGTCCTCGACGTACCGCATCAGTGGACCGGCTGGGCCAAGCAGACCCTGATCGGCGTCGATGACATTCTCATTGTCGCCGCGCCCGACCTGGCAAACCTGCGCAACGCCAAGAACCTTCACGATTTTCTCAAAGCGTCGCGGCCGAACGATCAGCGACCGGTCTACTGCCTGAACCAGGTGGGAGTCCCCAAACGTCCGGAAATCAAGGCCGCGGATTTCGCCAAAGCGCTCGAGGACAAGCCGGTGGCGGTGATTCCCTTCGAACCGCAGATATTCGGCGCGGCCGCGAATAACGGACAGATGATCGCGGAAATCTCGGCGAGCCACCGTACCGCGGAAATATTCCGCGATCTCGGCCACCTGCTCACCGGACGCACGGAATCGAAGAAACGCCGTGGCGGCATGCTGCCGCCGTGGATTGAGAAACTGCTTGGCTAGGCGAAGCCAGAGCGGAGTGAAGCGAGACCTGGAGTAGCGTCGTGTTTGGTAAGCGTCCCACGTCGGAAAATTCGGCCACAACGGTCGAGCCGCGGCAGCCGACGGGCACACGCGCCGCGCCGCCGCCGGCCCCCAAGCTGCCCGCCGCG
>JASHVN010000668.1 GCA_030044555.1 Xanthobacteraceae bacterium
GTGAAGTAGTCGGCGATGGAGATCGACTCGTTGTGGGTGACGAGGAAGCCGTATTGCGCCTTGGCGGTCGGCGTCCATGAGCGCACGCGCGTGTTGGCGCCGGGCTGCGTCAGATAGATCGCAGCCTGACAGCCGACCTTATGCTTGAGGCCGTTTTTCGGCAGCTTTTTCTCATGCGAGCCCCAGCCCAGCTCGGCAGGCTGCATGCCTTCCGACACGAAGCCTTCGACCGACCAGGTGTTGACGAAGACTTCAAGCGGCTTCGGCTGCTTGGCGCGCTGGGTGTCGCGCTCGGCGATGTGAATGCCCTTGAGGCCGGCTTTCTTGGCAAGCCGGCCCCAGTCTTCGCGGGTCTTCGGCTCCTTGAACTTGAGACCGAGATCCCCCGCGACGTTGAGCAGCGCCTGCTTGACGAACCACGACACCATGCCGGGATTGGCGCCGCAGCAGGATATGGCTGTGGTGCCGCCGGGTGTCTTGCGCCGCGCCGCCAATACGGTCTCGCGCAGCGCATAGTTCGAGCGCTTCTCCGGCCCGAGCTTCGAGTCGAAATAGAATCCGACCCATGGCTCGACCACGGTGTCGATGTAAAGCGCACCGATCTCGCGGCAGAATTCCATGATGGCGAGCGATGACGTGTCAACCGACAGGTTGACGCAAAAGCCCTGGCCGCCGCCCTCGGTGAGCAGCGGCTTGAGCAGCGTGCGATAATTGTCGCGCGTCACCGCCTGATGGATGAAGCGGATTCCCCGTTCATCCAGCAGTTTGCGATCCTTGTCCTCGGGGTCGATGACCACGAAGCGAGATTTGTCATAGTCGAAGTGACGCTCGATCAGCGGCAGCGTGCCTTTGCCGATCGAGCCAAAGCCGATCATCACAATGGGTCCGCTAATGCGGGCATGAATGGGCCACTCGGTCATTACCGTGCCTCCAGCCAGAGCAAAGGGGTGCAAAGGGGTGTTTGAATGCACTCAGGCGGCGCGCTGCACAAGCTTCCGTGCGTTCGCGCGCCGGCTGTCGCCGCGGGCGGCGATGAGCGTGTTCAGGTCAGGCTTCGGCGCAACCTTGCCGGTGGCGCTGATCAGCCCGCGTGCGCCCTCAAGCGCACCCGGATTTAGAGCGAGCGCCAGCAACCGGCCCTGATCAAAGCGGCCGGGCATCCACAGATCGGCGGTCGCCACCGCGGAAAAGCCGAAGCGGGCGTAATAGGGCGCGTCACCGACCAGCAGGATGGCGCGATGGCCGAACATGCGCGCACGGGCGATGGCGCGGCGCATCAGCGCCGAGCCGATGCCGCGCTTCCGGCACGCCGGGTCGACCGCCAACGGGCCGAGCAGCAGCGCGTCGCAGCCCGGACCGGCGGTGACGTGCCAGAGGCGCACGGTGCCGATGACGCGGCCATCTTCGACCGCGACCAGCGACAGCCGCTCCGCCGGCAGGCGCCCTTCGCGCAGCCGCTCCGAAGTCTTGGCGAAACGCGCCGCGCCATAGGCCGCGTCGAGCAGAGCTTCGCGGGCAGCGGCGTCGGATGCTTTTTCTTCCCGGATGTTGACCATGATCCCGCTCCTTTCTCCCGATGCCGCCGGCTCGGCTGCTCCCCAAGGGGGAGAGCCGCGCCGGGGCAACAGGGGTCCGCCACGCTTGTCAGATGTGAAAGGCCCGCAGCGGTGCGAAGCCGTTGAAGGCTACCGCTGCGTAGGTCGCGGTGTAGGCGCCGGTGCCTTCGATCAGGACCTTGTCGCCGATCTCAAGGCTGATCGGCAGATCATAAGGCCGCTTCTCGTACAGCACGTCGGCCGAGTCGCAGGTCGGGCCGGCGAGCACGCAGGGCCCGACCTCGTCGCCGTCGTGGGGCGTGCGGATCGGATAGCGGATCGACTCGTCCATCGTTTCGGCGAGACCGCCGAATTTGCCGATGTCGAGATAGACCCAGCGCACGTGATCGTGCTCGCTCTTGTTGGAGACGAGCACCACCTCGGCTTCGATCATTCCGGCATTGCCGACCATGCCGCGGCCCGGCTCGATGATCGTTTCCGGGATGCGGTTGCCGAAGTGCTTGCGCAGGCTGCGGAAGATGGAGCGCCCATAGGCCTCCACCGCCGGCACGTCGCGCAGGTACTTGGTCGGAAACCCACCGCCCAGATTGACCATCGACAGGTTGATGCCGCGGTCGGCGCAGGCGCGGAAGACCGCCGCCGCCGACTTCAGCGCTTCATCCCAGGCCTGCGTGCGGCGCTGCTGCGAGCCGACGTGGAACGACACGCCGGCCGCCTCGAGCCCGAGCCGTTGCGCGTGCTCGAGCACCTCGACCGCCATCTCCGGATCGCAGCCGAATTTCCGCGACAGCGGCCATTCGGCGCCGGCGCAGCCGAACAGGAAGCGGCAGAAGACCTTGGCGCCGGGAGCGGCGCGGCCGATCTTCTCCACCTCGGCTTTGCAGTCGACCGCGAACAGGCGGACGCCGAGCGCATAGGCGCGCGCGATGTCACGCTCCTTCTTGATCGTGTTGCCGAAGGAGATGCGCTCGGGCGCAGCACCGGCCGCGAGCACCATCTCGATCTCGGCGACCGAGGCGGTGTCGAAGCAGGAGCCGAGCGAGACGAGCAGCGACAGCAGTTCAGGCGCCGGGTTCGCCTTCACGGCATAGAACACCCGGCTGTCCGGCAGCGCCTTGGCAAAGGCCGTATAGTTCTCGCGCACGACGTCGAGATCGACGACGAGGCAGGGACCATCGTCCAGGCCAGCATCGTGGCGGCGGCGCAGAAAATCGCGGATGCGCTCGGTCATTGGAGCCGCTCCTTCTCAAGGTTCAAGGGACCAAGCGGCAAGGCGCCGTGTGGTCCAGCGTTGAAGTTCGGCCGTCCGCGTTGGCGCGCAGACGACCGGCGTCAGCGGCGGAAGTGCTTTGCGCTGCACCGTGCGTTGGGGACACGGGGCGGGCGCGCGGCGCTTTCGCCGAGATGCTGCCTTGGATTGGAGCGGGAATTCCCGTTCCGCACGGCCGGCAAGATGGACAAGCCTCTTCGGTGCTGACCTTTGGACGGCCAACGAGACCAAAAAAGCCCGCTCCGTCGTTGCTTTAAGCCGCGTCCCCCGTTGAGCGCGGGGTGCGCCGGTTTCGCCTCCGGCTGTCGATCACGCTGGCTGAGGCTG